>CANRMK010000197.1 GCA_947631715.1 uncultured Acetatifactor sp. | reverse complement strand
CATATCTCCAGTGCCACACTTGACAAGCTTCGCAAAAACAAACCCCTGAACACCACCACATTAAACGATCTGTGCCGAATCCTGCAGTGCCGGATTCAGGATATTGCTGTCTACATTCCCTCGGAGACAGATCAGTTTCTGTAAAAGCCTTTTTCTTTTGGCGCATCGCAAGCTCCCCGAGTTGGGCTCGAACCAACAACCCTTCGGTTAACAGCCGAATGCTCTACCATTGAGCTATCGAGGATCATTTTGTATCTGCCGGTGCAAACTTTTCCAGGCCCTAAAGCGCCGTTCCGCCCCGGCAGTATCATTATGCCCATAACAATCCTATATTATAACGTGATTGTATAACAAAAAAGAGAAACCCGCTCTGGATGTTTCTCCTTTCAAAAATGTCAATTACAACAATATAGCATTATTCCGGCTGTTCTTCCAATCACTGCAATTTTGGGGAAGTGCCTTATGCGCCGCAAATCAAGCGCTTTTGAGAGCAGATAACGGGAGTCGAACCCGCCTTTCCAGCTTGGGAAGCTAGCGTTCTACCGATGAACCATATCTGCATATCCACAGAGGGCTTTCCGCTGTAAAAAAGCGCTCCGCTTCACTTACTGGTCTAGTATAACACATCTTTCCGGGTTTGACCAGATTTATTTTGCAAAACAAGAAAAAAACACTGAAATTGAGAATGACGCACCTAAAAAGCGGAAAGCCCTTACGACTTTCCGCTTTCTAATCTCTTTACCGAGTCCTCTCAGGCCCTTGTCACATCCTGGGCCACATCTTTCATGGAGAAGCTGATTCTGCCCATCTTATCCTTGCCCAGACATACTACGGTGACCACATCGCCCAGGGTGAGCACATCCTCCACGCGGTTGATCCGCTCCTTGGCAATCTTGGAAATATGCACCATGCCCTCCTTGCCGGGAGCAAATTCGATAAATGCGCCGAATTCCTTAATGCTTACTACTTTCCCCTTAAAGATCTGTCCTGCCTCAAAGTCGGTGACAATGGTCTTCACCATCTCCTCCGCTTTCTGCATCATTTCCTTATCTGTGCCGCAGATCGATACATTACCGTCATCTGTAATATCGATCTTCACGCCGGTGCGGGCAATGATCTCATTGATGGTCTTTCCTCTCTGGCCCACCACATCGCCGATCTTCTCGGAATCGATCTGAACAGAGATGATTTTGGGCGCATACTGATTCACTTCCGGTCTGGGAGCTGCGATGGCGGGCTTCATGCAATTTTCCATAATGTAAAGCCTTGCATCGCGGCAGCGGGCAATAGCGCCCTCCACGATAGGCCTTGTAAGGCCATGGATCTTAATATCCATCTGGATCGCAGTGATACCCTCGGTAGTGCCGGTCACCTTGAAGTCCATGTCCCCGAAGAAATCTTCCAGTCCCTGGATATCGGTAAGCAGTACAAAATCATCATCGGTGTCCCCGGTCACAAGACCGCAGGAGATACCTGCCACCATCTTCTTAATGGGCACGCCTGCCGCCATCAGGGACATGCAGGAGGCACAGGTAGACGCCATGGACGTGGAACCGTTGGACTCAAATGTTTCTGAGACAGTGCGGATCGCATAGGGGAACTCTTCCTCGCTGGGAAGCACAGGAAGCAGCGCCCTTTCCGCCAGCGCGCCATGGCCGATCTCGCGTCTTCCGGGGCCTCTGGAGGGCTTTGTCTCACCCACGGAGTAGGAGGGGAAATTGTAATGGTGCATATACCTCTTGCTCACTTCGTTTTCATCCAGCCCGTCGATCCTCTGCTGCTCGGAGAGAGGAGCCAGTGTGCAGACATTGCAGATCTGAGTCTGTCCACGAGTGAACATAGCGGAGCCGTGCACTCTCGGAATGATATCCACCTCTGCGGAGAGAGGGCGGATCTGGGTGATCTCACGGCCGTCAGGGCGCTTATGATCTTTCAGGATCATCTTGCGGACAGTCTTCTTCTCATACTGATATACTGCTTCGCCCAGCACAGCCAGCCAGTCTTCTTTCTCTGCGAAAGCCTCCTCCAGTTTCCCGGTGATCAGGCGGATACTCTCCTCCCTGGTCTGCTTGTCGTCGGTGAACACGGCCACTTCCATCTCCTCGGGAGGAACGATCCGCTTCATCTCATCGAACATTTCCTGAGGGATAGCGCAGCTGGTATACTCATGCTTCTTTTTGCCAACCTCTGCTACGATCTTATCAATGAAAGCGATAATGGTCTGATTGATCTCATGTGCCTTGTAGATGGCTTCGATCATCCTTGCCTCGGGCACTTCATTGGCGCCAGCCTCGATCATGATCACTTTTTCGCGGGTGGAGGCAACGGTCAGATTCAGATCGCCTTTCTTCCACTGCTCCTGAGAGGGGTTCACAACAAGCTCCCCATCGATCATGCCGATCTGGGTCATAGCGCAGGGACCGTCAAAGGGGATATCGGAAATACAGGTAGCAATGGCGGCGCCCAGCATAGCCACCAGCTCGGGGCGGCAGGCAGGATCCACACTCATCACCAGGTTATTCAGGGTGACATCGTTTCTGTAATCCTTGGGGAACAGAGGACGCATGGGCCGGTCAATGACGCGGCTGGTGAGCACAGCGTTCTCGCTGGCCTTGCCCTCCCTCTTATTGAAGCCGCCGGGAATCTTTCCCACAGCATACATTTTTTCCTCATACTCCACGCTCAAAGGGAAGAAATCGATCCCCTCCCTGGGCTTGTCCGATGCGGTAGCGGTAGAGAGCACCACCGTGTCACCGTAATGCATGAAAGCGCATCCGTTGGCCTGTTTGCCCACACGGCCGATATCCACTTTCAGGGTGCGGCCGCCAAGTTCCATTTCATAGGTCTTGTACATTTTATCCTCCATTCCGCCGTCTTAGACGGCAATCTCTATTTGATCAAGGAACAGAAGACACCGAAACTACTGAAAGATCCATGGGAGACTGCCGCCGCGGCGCTCAGGCCGCATTGCATCTTCTCTCATACATTTTTCAGCGGTCTCGGGACTTTCTTCTGCTCCAGGATACCGGATCGACACAGAACAAGCGGAGGCGCCGCCAAAACAGCCGTCTCCGCTTATTTTCCAAGTTATTTTCTCAGGCCCAGCTTCTCGATCAGAGAACGATATCTCTCGATATCCTTTCTCTTCAGGTACTCTAACAGTCCCCTCCTCTGACCGACCATCTTCAACATACCGCGGCGGGAATGATGATCTTTCGGATTCGCTTTCAGGTGCTCCGTGAGCTCCTGGATCCTTGCGGTCAGCACTGCCACCTGTACCTCGGGTGAACCGGTATCACCGGGGGTTCTGGCATACTCGTTCATAATAGCTGTCTTCTTTTCTTTGGAAATCATTTTTATCTTCCTCCTTTTCTCCGGGAACACTGCCGATCTCTCACGGACATCTCACAGGTTCTCCCTTAACGCCTGACACTAAGACCGGGTCGGAGCATCCCAGATCTGGGCATCGGCTGAATTACACTTTTGTATGATACCACACTCTTTCAGAAATGTAAACCTGAAATTTTCCCGTTCTTTATGAAATGCGATTGTCTGATGCCGCCTGCCGCAATAGCCTGTCTCTGCAGGGGGATCCGTCAATCCTGCAGTATCTTCACGTACTTCACCGGTGTCCGGTAGTTGTATTTGCTGATCTTGATGCCGGTCTTTGGACTGCTGGCATGGATCACCTGGCCGCCGCCGATATAGAGCGCCACATGGTTGATGCCTTTGCTGTTGGCATAGAACACCAGATCCCCGGGCTGCAGCTCGGAAGCGCTGATCTTCGTTCCCTCATTCGCCTGGCTTGCGGCATGATGGCTCAGCTTCACGCCGAACTTCTTATACACCGACATGGTAAATCCGGAGCAGTCTGTGCCCTTAGTCAGGCTGCTGCCGCCGTAGACATACCTGTTTCCAAGGAACTGCTTTGCATATTCCACAAGCTCCACGCGCACATCAGAAACGCCCTGCCCATAGAGCAGCTCCGACATGGTGATGGCCGTATCCAGCTTCTCCTCCACCGTCACATACTCGGCCGAGATATAGGCATCCTCACCGTCGATGGACACTTTCACCCAGTCTCCCGAGGTCTCCACATACTCAAGCTCTTCCCCCTTGGGAATCTGAGTCAATACAGCGCTGTCCATGCTGGCGCCGTCCCGGACGTTCAGACCGTCCCCGTTGGAGATCGCTACCGTCCTGACCAGGTCTTTCGCTGTCAGCCTGGCTTCCGGACCGGTCAGAAGATAGTCTGTGCTCACATAACCGTCCACCTCGCCGGACTGAATGTGGGCCCAGCCGTCTGCTGCCTCCAGCACTTCGCAGGCAGAATCCTTGGGCATCTTTCCCACCAGCTTTCCGTCGGTGGAGGGCACCGCCCTCACATTCAGGTTGCCGCTCTCCACATTGGCGATCCCAATATTGGTATAGCCCCACGCAGCGCCCTTTGCCTCCTCCGCCGCCTGAATATACTGCTCTTCCGTCAGGCCGGTATCGAGAATAGACGCGATCCCGCTGGTCTGCAGAGATCCTCCGGACATCGCCGACACCGAAAGCGGCTCCATTGCCAGACAGATCGTCAGGCCTGTCACAGCCGCCATAATTTTTCTACTGTTCTTTAAATATTTCATAGGTAATTCCCTCTATTGTCTCTGAGTTCCTGCCGACAGTGCGCTTTCCGGCAGATCGTGAATAGGTTACAAATTTATTACAATTTTGTTACATTTCACCTCAGATTATACATAACTGGAATACCAATGTCAATATATTCCAAAAAAA
>CANRMK010000196.1 GCA_947631715.1 uncultured Acetatifactor sp. | reverse complement strand
TGCTTCTCATTGACGACTCCATCGTCCGGGGGACACAGATGCGGGAGACGACGGAATTTTTGTATCAGAGCGGCGCCAGGGAGGTCCATATCCGCCCGGCGTGCCCGCCGCTTCTGTTCGGGTGCAGATATCTGAATTTCTCCCGGTCTTCGTCAGAGATGGACCTGATCGCCAGGAGAGTGCTCAAAGAGATGGAACGGGAGGGCAGAGAGATCGACCTAAAGTATTATGTGGATCCGGATACGCCGGAATATGCGGAGATGGTGGAGCGGATCGGAAAGCAGTTGAACTTTACCTCCCTGCGCTATCACAGGCTGGACGACATGATCGCTTCCGTGGGGATCGACAAATGCAGGCTCTGCACTTACTGCTGGGACGGGTTATGTTGAAACGAAGATCGTGCAGGGAACGCGGCAGCGAAGAAGAAAACGGACGCGGGATAAGAGGTTTTAGCGGATATGCTGAGGATGTTCTATGTCATTTTCATATCGATGCCTTTTGTAGTGTATTACATTCAAAGGGCCCATTATATATCAAGGCACAAAGAAAAATATTCTGAGGAATACTGTTACAGGATCGCCCGCAGGTGCATAAGGATCATGATGCGCAACGGCCGGATCCGGACGGAGGCCTTTGGGACGGAACTGCTGCCCAAGGAGGGCGGCTATGTGATGTACTCCAACCATCAGGGGAAATACGATACTCTGGGGATCATGAGCGTCCACAAAAAGCCCTGTACCATTGTGATGGACGCTTACCGGTCCCATCTGCCCATCGTGGATCCCTTTATCGATCTGGTGGGCGGCGCAAGGCTTGACAAGACGGACATGAAAAAGCAGATGAAGACCGTCTTAAAGATCGCCGATGAGGTGAAGAACGGGCGCAGATATATTGTGTTTCCGGAGGGAGGGTACGACCACAACAGAAATTCCCTCCAGGAGTTCATGCCGGGCTCTTTTAAGTGCGCTACAAAGTCCAGGGTCCCCATTGTACCGGTGGCCATCATCGATTCCTATAAGGTGTTCGGCATCAACTCCCTGCGGAAAGTGCGCACACAGGTCCATTTTCTGGCCCCCATTCCCTTTGAGGAATACCGGGACATGACGACGCCGGAGATCGCCGAACTGGTAAAGGGGCGCATCGGGAAAGTCATCTCCGATCGGACGATGGCGGGGAAGAACGGATGATCTATCCCTGGCCAGCAGTTTTCCTCTTTTCTCTTTCCTATTTCTTATTTGCTTTTCGGAAGAGTCACCTCGAACTGAACCCGGCTGTGCTCCAGCGCCTTTGCCCGGATCTGCCCGTGGTGCAGCTGTGCGATGGATCTGGCGATGGAAAGCCCAAGGCCATAGCTCCCGTCAGAGGTGCGCGCCTTGTCCGCACGGTAGAAGCGCTCAAAGACTTTCTCGGGATCAAATTGGTCGGGGGAAGCATAGTCGTTCGTCACCTGAAGCTTCACAGATTTCTCCGCCGTGAGCCGCACGGCGATCTTGCCCTTTTCACTGCAGTATTTTACCGCATTGTCCATCAGGATCGAGACGATCTGCCGCAGTCTGGACTCATCCCCGTGATAATAGATATTTTCGGCGATATCCAGGGTCAGGAGGCGGCCGCCTGCGTGGATCAGGTTTTCAAAGGATTTCGCGGTATCGTACACTGCATCGCTTAAGCAGAAAGAGGCAAAGACCGGCTTCTGCTCCTCATCCATTTTTGCCAGATCTATGAGACTGCGCACGAGTCCGTTCATTTTTTCCACCTGTTTATCGATGCCGTCGAACCATTCGCTGTCCCCATAGAGCATCCGCGCCAGCTCATTATCGGCGGAGATCACGGTCAGGGGCGTCTTCAGCTCATGCCCCGCGTCCGTCACGAACTGTTTCTGCCGGGCATAGCTTTCGGCGATGGGCCGGACGGCTCTGCCGGAAGCGAACAGGACGATCAGGAGCACCGTAAGGAAACTGAAGAGTCCTGTGACGGCGGAGACGGACAGCATGGTGAATACGGAATAGAGGGCGGAGGAGCCGTTGATCAGGCCGATCACGGTCACGGGGGCGCCCTCCTGCGTCAGGCGCTCTGTGACCCGGAAGCGGTAGTATTGCTGCCAGCCCTGGCTCTTTCCGGACCCGAGGATTTTGTCTGCCACGGAGGCCATCTCTTCTTCGGAGTAACTGCCGGCAGCGTCCTGGCGGATCTCTAAGATCTCGCCGTTATTGTCCAGAACGATCACGCAGCCGTCCGCCCGCATCCTGAGATCGTTCTCAAAGCGCGGGAAAAGTCTGAAATCCATATTTCCGGGAGGCCTTTGGCCCTCCGGCCGGACTTTTCGCTCCGGCGGGGCGCTGCCGTCAGGAAGAAAACCGGAATCTCCTGTCCGGTCCTGACTGTCTGCCGTCCCGGTCCAGTTCTCCTCCAGCATCATGTCCAGGTGGGAGGACAGAAGACGCATATTCTGCAGATAGAAGATGCAGTTGATCGCCCCCACAACTGCCAGGATCATGGCAAAAAGCGCGGCGGCAGTGATGGAAATGAATTTTTTCCGCAGTTTTGGTATCATGAAACTTTCCTCTCCAGGCAGTAGCCTACGCCCCTCACGGCCCGGATGTGCACAGGCGCGCCCAGCTTCTCGATTTTTTTCCTCAGATTAGAGATATAGACCCAGACAATGCTCACTTCCACATCCGAATCCCACCCCCAGATACGCTCCATAAAATGGTCTGTGGAGATCACGGTGCCCGGGGACTGCATCAGGAGCTCCAGCATCTGAAATTCCCGGCTTACGAGCCGTGTGCTCTCCCCTCCAAAGCTTAGCTCGAACGCGGAAAGGTCTAATGTCAGTCCCTCAAATTCCAGAACGTCCCTGCAGAACTGTTCCCGCCGGCGCAGCATGGCCCGGACTCTGGCTAACAGCTCGTTTGCGGCGAAGGGCTTGGGCAGATAATCGTCGGCGCCTGCGTCCAGTCCGGCCACCCTGTCCTCCACTTCGCTTTTGGCGGTCAGAAGCAGGGCAGGCGCAGTCACGCCGGCGGCCCGGAGCTTTTTCAAGACCGTGATGCCGTCCATGCCCGGCATCATCACATCCAGCACCAGGCCGTCATAGTCTCCGCCCAAAGCATAGTCATAGGCGTCATTGCCGTTGTATACTGCATCTACACTGTAATTGCTGTGTTCGAACAGCACGGTGAGGGCTCTTGCAATATCTTTGTCGTCATCTGCGATCAGCAGCCGCATTGTGATCCTCCGTTATTTTTTGGATTCTTTCTTAGGAAAGCCTCTGTCAGGCTTCCTGTTCCGGATATAGCCATCATACCATAAGTGTCCCTGTTTCGCAAATCCGGCCGCGGAACTGCTTTCACAATTTTGGTCACAATTTTTTCACAGTTTCCTTAAGGTTCCATTTAGGTTTCTATGGTAAAGTGATTTCATGAAAGAAATGCGCGAAAGGCAGGCGCATGAGAAAGAAGGAGAGTTTATCATGGCATCACCAATGGTATTTGAGAGGTACGAGATAAAGTATCTGCTGAACAGGGAACAGAAAAAGGCGGTCATGGAAGCCATGGCGGAGCATATGGAGCCGGACAGCTTCGGGCGCAGCACCATACGGAACATTTATTACGATACGGAGGATTTCAGGCTGGCGCGCAGATCCCTGGAGCATCCAGTCTATAAGGAAAAGCTGCGGGTCAGGAGCTACCGCACGGCAGGGCCGGAGGACGAGGTCTTTGTGGAGCTGAAAAAGAAGTATCAGTCCATTGTCTACAAGCGCCGCACGGGAATCCGGGAAAAGGACGCGGCGGCCTATCTGGCAGGCAGCATTGAGGCGCCGAAGCGCAGCCAGATCACGGACGAGATCGACTATTTCCGACAGTTCTATGCCACCTTAGCCCCGAAAGTATTCCTTTCTTATGAAAGGGAGGCCTTTTTTGAAAAGGGAGGCGGGGAATTTAGGATGACCTTTGATGAGAACATTCTGTGGAGAACGGAGGAGCTGTCGCTGGAGGCGGGCATTTACGGGGAGAATATCCTGAAGCCGGGACAGACATTGATGGAGATCAAGACGCCGGGGGGCATCCCTTTGTGGATGGTGGATGTGCTGACTCAGCAGAAGCTGTGTAAAACGTCCTTTTCCAAGTACGGGAATGCGTATATGACACTGGTGGAAAGAGCGAAAAAGGAGGAAGAGGCATATGCTTAACACATTGTTCAGAGGAGTTTTTGATACGGACGCTCAGGCCGCGTCCAACATTGCGCCGGGAGATTTTATCCTGTGCCTGGTGGTGTCCCTGCTGGTGGGGCTTGTGCTGGCGGGTACATACACGTTCAGGAACCGGTATACCAGGAGCTTTCTGGTGACGCTGGCCGTGCTGCCGGCGGTGGTCTGTGTGGTGATCATGATGGTGAGCGGCAGCATTGGAACCGGCGTTGCGGTGGCGGGGACTTTCAGCCTGGTGCGGTTCCGCTCTGTGCCCGGCACTGCAAAGGAGATCTGCGCCATTTTCCTGGCGATGTGCGCAGGCCTGATCGCGGGTATGGGATATCTGGGCTATGCGGTCGTTTTTTCCCTGGTGCTGGGGGGCGTTACGATGTGCTATAATTGCTTTGACTTCGGAAGCCGAAAAGCGGAGGAGAAGTATAAGGTGCTCCACATTACGATCCCGGAGGATCTGGATTATACGGGAGTATTTGACGATGTGCTGGCAGAGTACACCCGCTCCCATGAGCTGGAGCAGGTGAAAACGGTGAATATGGGAAGCCTGTTCAAGCTTACTTATAATATTGTGCTCAAGACCGGCGAATCGGAGAAAGAGCTGATCGACAAGCTGCGGTGCAGGAACGGAAATCTTGAGATTTC
>CANRMK010000195.1 GCA_947631715.1 uncultured Acetatifactor sp. | reverse complement strand
AAAATTCCGTCAGATACAGAAACACCTTGTTCTTTAAAACAGCCGGTCTCACCATTCCTCAATTCCTGTCTGTGCGCTGTACCTGCGCACCCTTCCTGTAAACCGGGCACTCATTGTAACAGTTCAGCCTTTCCGCCGTATTCAGCCCGGTACTGCCGATGTTCTTCCGGCAGACCGTTGGAGCACGTCGGCACTTGGCGAGGTACTCTCGAGCAGGCATGTCCTATATGCCTTGGGGCCGTTACGTGCGGAGTCGAGCGGAAGCGCGTCTGCCGGAAGAACATCGGCAGTACCGGGCGTGACTTGCAAGAGAAAGGCTGAGCTGTTACCTCTCATTTCCGGCTCAATAATTTTCAGCGCTCACCTCAAAGTAGGACTGAGGATGACTGCAGACAGGGCATACCTCGGGAGCCTTGGTCCCCACAACGATATGCCCGCAGTTGCGGCATTCCCAGACTTTCACTTCGCTCTTTTCAAACACCTGCGCAGACTCAATATTCTTTAACAGCGCTCTGTACCTCTCCTCGTGGTGTTTCTCGATGGCAGCCACCAGCCGGAACTTCTTTGCCAGCTCGGGAAATCCCTCTTTCTCCGCCGTCTCTGCAAATCCCTCGTACATATCGGTCCACTCGTAATTTTCCCCCTCGGCTGCCGCGGTCAGGTTCTCGGAAGTATTTCCGATTCCGTTCAGCTCCTTGAACCACATCTTTGCGTGTTCTTTTTCGTTGTCAGCCGTCTTTAAGAACAGGGCAGAGATCTGCTCATACCCCTCCTTTTTGGCCACGGACGCAAAGTATGTATACTTGTTGCGCGCCTGGGACTCTCCGGCGAACGCCGCCTCCAGATTTTTCTCCGTCTGTGTTCCTGTGTACTTGCTCATTTTTTTCCTCCTTCTGCTGCCTGTGCAGTCTTCTCTGTATGATCAGCGGACGATCCCGCCCAGCTGTACTTTTCGTCTGCCGCCCGCCACGGCGGCCAGGTTCTCTTACAAGCCTCGGTATCTCCTACTGTCTGGCATCCGTCCGAAGCGCCTCCATCTGCCGGAGAATGTCCTCCATGGCATCGGAGAAAGCGTTCACGAGCTGCACGTTCCTCTCGCTCGTGGAGCATGCCTCCTGGGTGCTGGCGCTGATCTGCTGGCTGCTGGCAGACAGAGTGGTGATGCTGTCCACAATCGCGTCATTGGACGTCAGCAGGGATTTCATCATCTGATCCACTTCCCTCATATGCTCTGCCAGTGTAGTGATCTTACCCGTGATCTCATCCAGCTTATCGGAAGCCTCCTTGGCCGCTACATTCTCCTTATCGGAGATCTCCACGCTCACCGACACCTTGTCGGATACAAGCTGTGCATTTTCGGAAAGGGCGTCTATGATCCTTGTAATATTTTCCGTCTCCTGCCTGGTCTGCTCCGCCAGGTTGCGGATCTCATCCGCCACCACTGCAAACCCTCTTCCCGCTTCGCCGGCCCGCGCCGCCTCGATGGAGGCATTCAGCGCCAGCAGGTTCGTCTGGCTGGAAATGCCCAGGATAATGTTGGTGATGCCCCGGACCTCCTCAGACTTCTCCTGCAGCTGCTCGGAGGCCTGCTGCATGGAATTGCCCATATCAATGGATTCACTCACATGGCCAAAGAGCGCTTCCAGGGCTTTCGTTCCGCTGTCCAGGGAATCCTTCGCCTCATTGGTAAGCCTTACAATGGCTGTGGTCCTGTTCTGGGTCTGATCCAGGATATCCTGGATCTCCTGGGTCTGCCTGTTCTGCTCCGTAATGGCCTCCGCAGTTCCCGTGATCCCTGCGGAGATATCGTCCATAGAGCTGTTCACCGCCCGGGTGGAATCGGAGATATCCTCCAGATCCTGCGCCATGCTCTCGGCGCTGTTCTCCACATTCTTCACCACATCCACGATCTTTAAGGCCATGGCCTTGTTCTGTTCAGCCGCTGCCATCACCTCTCCGGTAGACTCGTCAAAGAAGCGCTGCAGCAGTTTGGTCCCCTCATTGGCCGCCACGCTCATGAGCACTGTAATGATCACCTCGATCATCACGGACTCTATGACCAGCGAGGGATCGGAAGCCCCCGCCAGCGTCATGATCACCCGGATCAGGTTCGTCAGGATAAAGATCACACTGGTGATCCGGATCGCCAGCACATCCATGGTAAACACCAGACACATCAGATAGGGGATCAGATAGGGAAACACACTGCCGGAAGCGGCGAGCAGCATCATAGCGCAGTACACCGCCGAAAATGCGATCCCCACATAGCGGCTGTACACTAAGCTGTGGGAATTGGTGATAAATATCACGATCCCCGCCGCAAGGACCAGCACCGCCAGCACAAGCGGCACAATGCTGTTCACAGGCGGCAGATCCGACATTTTTAGCTGCGAGATCAGTCCGATCACCGCAAATACCGTTGTGATACAGTGAGTCAGCAGGATCAGTCTGTTGGTTCTGGCAAGATGCTGTTCTTTCATCGCAAATCCCTCCTTGCCCCTCTCCGGGCATATGATAAATGTATTTTTGGCCATTATATCACAGTTTTCTGCAAGAGAAAAGCCCGACTGAATATTTTCAGCCGGACTTTTCTTCCCCTGTCCCGTCTTATAAACTGATATCGCTCTTTTCTGTCCCGGAACCTTCCCCGTCCCTGAAAGGCCGCTCCTGTCCGCCGCCCCGCTGGAAATCCTCCGGCATCCGGTCCGGGAAACCGCCCTGGGGCATTTCCGAGCCATCCGGCATTTCAGGAGCCTGGCCGTCCGGCATTTCCGGCATCTCGGGAGCCTGGCCGTCCGGCAGATTCTCCCGGCCCTGTCCGCCGTTCTCCCGGCCGCCGCGTCCTCCCGGCATACTGCCGCCATGGCCTCCGAAGCCGCCCGTGCCGCTTCCATAGATCAGAGAATCCATCGTGATCGTAGTATCGTTCCCTCCCGCTGTCAGGGTATAGGTCTCTCCTGTCTTAAGCTCAGGGCAGCTGACCACCACAGAGTTGAACGCACTCTCCGCCGTACAGCTTACCAGCACATTCCCCGCTGCGTCCGCAAGGCTTATCTCATCGCCCGCCTGACAGTTCGAAACCATAGTCAGGATAGAGCCCTGGGTGGAAGCCTCTCCGAAATTCATAGCCATCTGGGAGCTTCCCGCCGCCACCAGGATTCCCCCCGTGATCGTGCCCGCTCCGCCGTAATCCAGGGCGCCGTTCGCGCCGTTCTCGGGACCGGACACATAAGTCTCGCCGCCGGTCACGGTCAGGTCGCCGTTGGAATCCAGGCCGTCTCCCGCCGCGTTTACATAGAGCAGTCCGCCTGAAATCGTCAGGGATGAATCACTGCTGCCGAACATATCCCCTCTCCCCGCAAATCCGCCGAAACCGCTCTGGTCATTTCCACCTGCCGCATTGATCCCATCGTCCGTCACGCAGATTTGAATCTTGCCGCCGGAGATCTCCACATTGTTTCCCTCGATCCCCTCGTATCCGGTCTCTATCTCCAGGCTCCCGCCTGCCACAGTCACGGAAGTATCCGAGTGCAGGCCGTCATCTCCCGTGGCAAGCTGTATCGTCCCGCCGTTTACGGCCAGATCCCCGCCTGCATGGATGGCATCGTCCTGGCAGTCCGCAGTGATAATGCCGCCGTTCAGGACAATTCCGCCATCCGATTTCAGGCCCTTGGCACTGACCGTATCTCCGTTCTCGTCCGTGGCTGCCGTTCGATTCCCGTTCCCGCCTGCGGCCGTAATGTCAAAGGTCCCGCCGTCTATCTGCAGGCACAGCCCGGCGCTGATTCCATCACCCTGAGAGTCGATGGTAATCTGTCCGTCCGCCGCATACACATATCCTTTCTGGGCATTGTCATTGTTCTCGGAGTGAATCCCATCCTTTCCTGAGACAATGTTCAGCTGTCCGTCCGCTATGCGCACACTGTCCTTTCCCTCCAGTCCGTGTCCATCCGGCGCCTCCACTGTGATCGTTCCGCCCGTCACCGCCAGATCGTCCTTGGACACCACACCGTTCCCCGTCTCGGCCTGGACCTCCAGGCTGCCGGTTCCGTTGACCGTCAGATCGCACCTGGCAAAGATCGCGCCGTCTATACTGTTTCCCTCCGAGTCCGTAAATTCCCTGCCGGAAATCATATTCTGTGTCCCCTCCGGCAGCGTGAGGAACAGCTTATCGGCTTCCTTTGCATAGATGGCGGCATTCTCCCCGCCGGATATTTCCACGCCATTTAACACAAGCTGCACCTTGTCCGTATCGGGAGCATCCACAAGGATCCTTCCCTCCAGACTTCCCGAAAGAACATAGACGCCCTCCTCCGTGATAGTGACAGTATTCCCGTCTATGCGGACGGAGTCCGCCTGGCAGGAGGCTCCGTCTTCCGTCAGAGTCACCGCAATGCTCTCCGCCTCGTCATATTTTCCGCTCAGATCCCTGTCCGTGAACATTTCCGAAACATCCGGCAGATTCTCCGCCGTCCCATAGGATGCCTGTTCCGAGCCGGAAAGAGAAGCCTCCTTTTCTGGCTCATCCGAGCTCTCCGTCTGTCCGCCGCTCTGGCAGGCAGAGAGAGAGCAGACCGTCAAAGCGCAGGCCAGCGCCGCACTGCACAATTTCCATACCATTTTCCGTTTCATGATCTATTCTTATACCTCCTGTGCGCGCTTTAGCACGCATGCCAATCAACAGTTCGAAATCACTTTCAAACTTACTTTCTTTCCCGATCAGACTGTCCGTTCCGCTGTCTACAGCTCGCAGACTGTGTTCTCTCTCTGACAGACAGAAATCTCAAGATTTCCGTTCCTGCACCGCAGCTTGTCGATCAGCTCTTTCTCCGATTCGCCGGTCTTGAGCACAAT
>CANRMK010000194.1 GCA_947631715.1 uncultured Acetatifactor sp. | reverse complement strand
AAAGTCTGCAAACCCGCATAAATACTGGGTTTTTACGACTTCTCAACTTATTCGAACTCAATCGTCCCCGGCGGCTTGCTCGTCACATCGTACACCACTCTGTTCACATGCGACACCTCATTGATAATTCTGCTGGTCACTTTCTTCAGCACATCCCAAGGAATCTCCGCCGCCTCTGCCGTCATAAAATCTACCGTGTTCACTGCCCGGAGGGCCACCGCGTAATCGTAAGTCCGCTCATCCCCCATAACGCCAACGGAGCGCATATTGGTCAGCGCAGCAAAATACTGGTTGATCTCCCGGTCCAGACCGGCCTTGGCAATCTCTTCCCGGTAGATGGCGTCCGCGTCCTGCACGATCTTCACCTTTTCTGCCGTCACTTCGCCGATGATCCGGATCCCCAGGCCAGGCCCCGGGAAAGGCTGCCGGAACACCAGATGTTCCGGAATGCCCAGTTCCAGACCGACTTTCCGCACCTCATCCTTAAACAGGTTCCGGAGAGGCTCAATGATCTCCTTGAAATCCACGTAATCGGGAAGACCGCCCACATTGTGGTGGGACTTGATCACTGCGGATTCCCCGCCCAGACCGCTCTCCACCACGTCGGGATAGATAGTGCCCTGCACCAGGAAATCCACTGCGCCGATCTTTTTGGCCTCTTCCTCAAAGACACGGATAAATTCCTCCCCGATAATCTTGCGTTTCCGCTCCGGCTCCGACACACCAGCCAGTTTGTTATAAAATCTCTCCTGGGCATTCACCCGGATAAAGTTCAGCTTATAATTTCCTCCGGGCCCAAATACCGCCTCTACCTCGTCTCCCTCGTTCTTACGGAGCAGTCCGTGATCCACGAACACACATGTCAGCTGCTCTCCCACAGCCTTGGACAAAAGCACTGCCGCCACGGAGGAATCCACGCCGCCTGAGAGGGCACAGAGCACTCTGCCGCTTCCCACCTTTTCCCTGAGAGCCGCCACATTTTCCTCCACAAAGGAATCCATTCTCCAGTCACCGCTGCAGCCACAGATTCCCCGGACAAAATTGTACAGCATTTTGGAGCCCTCCACCGTATGGAGTACCTCCGGGTGAAACTGAATGGCATACAGGCCCTTTTCGACACATTCCGCAGCCGCCACAGGACAGTTTGCCGTCTTCGCCACCGCCCGGAATCCCGGTGCCATCTCCGCGATATAGTCAAAGTGGCTCATCCAGCAGATCGTATGCGGCGTCACGCCTGTAAACAGCGCAGAACTGTTGTCCACGTCCACCTCAGTCTTTCCGTACTCCCGCACCGCAGCCCTCTCCACTCTGCCTCCCAGAACATGGCTCATAAGCTGGGCGCCATAGCACAGTCCGAGAACCGGGATCCCTAAGTCGAACAATTCCGGAGAACAGGTGGCCGCTCCCTCTTCATAACAGCTGCTGGGGCCTCCGGTCAATATGATCCCCTTGGGGTTCATAGCCTGAATCTTTGCCAGATCCGTTTTGTAGGAATAGATCTCACAATACACATTGCACTCTCTGACACGTCTTGCCACCAGCTGGTTGTACTGACCGCCAAAGTCGATGACGATCACAAGTTCCTTTTCCATGGTACCCCTCTCTGCCCTTCGAACAGGCATCTTATTGTTAAAAGTTCCAGCTTTCCTGTTCCTTTATTATAAAGTAAGGTGCTTACTCCCGTCAAAACCTTTTTCTCCGGATAGAATACATTTTCCTTTCCACTGCAAAATGGGAAACAGACTTCACTTCTTTCCATTTCCTCTTGCATTTGTTTTTTCCAAGGTTTATACTAATTTCAACATCGGTTCCGGGAGGAATGCGGAAACGTATTGCCAGTGTCTAGGTTCAAACACATGATTATCCCGTAGAACACTTGGCAGCCGATGTTATTTTTATGTATTTTCCGCCGTGCTTCCCGCACCTCCAAAATCCGACAGCGGCCTGAAGCTGTATCCCATCTCTTCCCACCTTGTCAGCAGTTCATCCAGGATTTCCCCATTGGTCTTCGAGGTGCTGTGAAGCAGTACGATCGCTCCCGGATGGACTCGCTTTGTCAGTTTATCCAGCGCTTCCTCGTGGCTGGGCTGGCTGTCCTGATTCCAGTCCACATAGGCAAGGCTCCAGAAAAAAGTGGTATACCCCAGATTCTCTGCCATCTCCAGATTTTCCCGGCTGTACTTTCCCTGAGGCGGCCTGTAGTATTTGGTCAGTTCCTGCCCGGTAATCTCCCGAAACTTTTCCTCTACAGACTCCATCTCTTTCCGAAAAGAAGCCTCATCCGAAATCTGTGACATGTCCGGATGGTGATATGTATGATTTCCCACAGTGTGCCCCTCATTCACCATCCGCTTTACGATCTCCGGCGCCGATTCCAGATAGTGCCCCACCACAAAAAAAGTCGCCGGGGCATTATGCGCTTTCAGCGCGTCCAGAATAGGCTCCGTGTTGCCGTTCTCATAGCCGCAGTCAAAGGTCAGATACAGTACCTTATCCTCCCCCTCTGCCATAAAATAAGCGTTGTACTCCGCCAGTTCCGCAGCCGTAGCGTTCCCTGAGGGCTTCTGCCCCTCCCTGCCAAAGCCCAGCCCCCAATTCTCCGATTCCAGCGTTGCTCCGGTCACCGCCTGGCCCGCAGCCTCGCTGATCTCCGAGATGGTCTGTGCAGCGGCTCTTCCCAGTACGAACATAGCGCCCAGGAACAATAGCGCCGGAACCACCTGTCCCGCCTCGATTTCTCTGCCTCGTGTGATCTTTTTCACAATGTCTTTCACATATAGGGTCTTCATAACCTGATCCTGCTTTCGCAGTTTTCTACTAATATATGTGGCAGAACCGTGAAAAAATGAATGACGCAGAAAAGAAAAGCACCGCGGCCTTACCGCGATGCCCGTTTCATTCTCTTATCCTCATACATAAGCTGATCCGCTCTTTCCATACATTCCTCCAGAGTGACAGGCGCTTCTTTCCTGCATATGACATATCCGAAGCTGACACTCAAAGTATAAGGAAGCTTCTGCCGCCGCACTTTCTGCTCCAGCTTTTTATTAATTTGAATCTTCAGGTCATTCCAGTGCTTTTCTTCCGTATTGTAGGACAGCATCACAAACTCATCTCCGCCGTAGCGGATCACAAGGTCCTCCGGCTCGCTTACGGATTTCAGCACATTGGCGATCATATTCAGAGCATGATTGCCCGCCAGATGGCCGAAATTGTCATTGATTCCTTTCAGCCCGTCCATATCCATCACCACCAGAGTGAAATCACCCTTTTTCGTATAGTTCTCCCGGAATCTGGCCAGTGCGAACCGGTTTTTCAATCCGGTGAGCTGATCCTGCATATGCAACTCATCCAGTTCTTTTATACTGCTCCGCAGCACCAGCTGTCTGTGGAGATTTTCCAGGCTGCTGCCGATGCTCTCATGGCAGATACGGTAATTATACAGTTCCACAGGAAAGAAATCATTCAAAAATACCATGTAGCCATAATCCCTGTCCTGATAGTGAATGGGCAGAAAAATGACCGTGTCGCCGAACCGCACTCCCGCCGGCAGCAGCTGTTCCACCGAAAATGCCACATTGTTTATTTTTCCGGTCCGCTCCGACTGCCCCGTCAGCGCTACCATAACATCGTCATAGGGCTTTGAATCAGCGGTCTTGGTATCCTTTTCCTGATTTAAGATAAATTTCAGATCGTCCCGGCTCAGGCAGCAGTAAAATCCTGAGCAGCCGATTCCCAGCAGCATTTCCCGGATATTTTCTCCCAGCTGGTCCAGAGAATCCACCTCTTCCAGGGCATTGTTGAATTTCATCATGCTGCTGACCTGGTTCCCGGCCTCCACTTTCGCCAGGATCAGCTGCTGATATTTTTCCCCGCTGTCCTGTACCTCCGCGCTGGTGCAGCCGCAGCTCTCCCCAAAATGAATGCCGCCGGTATAGTAATTTTCTCTTTCTATTTCTTTGCCGTCCATCATATCCAGCAAAAGAACGCAGGCGCGGCGCCCTACCTCATCGTCCATTCTGTCCGCTCCGGTAATGCTGGGGCGAAAGGCAATACTGTTGGTGCTGTAGTTCAGGGAACAGAGCTTGATATCCTCCGGGATCCGGATTCCTCTTTCCTGCAGCTCCAGGCACAGACCGATATCCATCACATCATGGACGCAGATAAATGCTTCCGCATCGTCTGCACCCACCTCTTCATAATCCCGGTACAGGTTCCGCCCATTCTGTATAGACACGTTTCGGTAAATGACCCGCTTTTCCTCCAGAGGCAGTCCGCGTTTTGCCAGAACGTCACAGTAAGCCTGAAGCGCCTGTTTCGATATGGCATCCTCCGGATGAGTGAGCACAAGGTTAATCTTAGTACAATGATGTACATCCACCAGGTGATCGACCATCTGGCAGCACGCCGTATAGCTGTTCATGGATAGAAACGGCACGCCCTCCGCTTCGATATTTACGGTAATTACAGGCGTCCCCAGCTGCCGCATCTTCTCTGCGAGAAGACATGTCAGTTCTCCGCTTCCCACATTTCCCTCGATAATGCAGCCGTCGAATTTCTCATGCTCCAGAAGTGAATAGATTCCCGCCTCGCCGTGAGAATAAGACATTCCGTCATAGAACACGCCGTAGTTAGTAAAAACATATAGAATATAACTGCCCATGGAAGTCAGAGCGCGATGGACCGCTCCGATGATATTTTTCTGACGTTCAAAATTGGAGCCGCTGATGAGCAGCGCTATTTTCCTTGTCCCATCCATGTTGTTCCAGCTTTCCTGACCCTTATGCCAATATCAGACATGTCAATATAATGTGTATTTATTCAATATAGTATAACACACCCGAAAGCATTCTGCAACATGCACGACCTTCACTCTCACTCACTCT
>CANRMK010000193.1 GCA_947631715.1 uncultured Acetatifactor sp. | reverse complement strand
TTAGAGCAGAAACTGAACGATGCGATTGACCTTTATGCAAAAGTGTGTCATAATTTACGTGAAAAAGCAAATATTTACGGAGGGGTGAGATCCCGCCGTGCCTTTTGCCGAAGAAACGGCAGAATGAGAGGAAATTATGAGAAAGAAAGTACGAAAATGGAGTATCCGCTATAAGATTCTGGTCCCGTCCGGAATCCTGGTGATGATCATGTGCATTATCATGGGACTGAATGCTTATAGCCGCATCAGATCTGGCATGATCGCCCTGGGCGTGGAGGAGGCCCGGATGGCGGCGGCAATGGCGGAGTCGGCGGTGGACGGCGATACGATCCGGGAGATCCGGGAGGGCGCCGAGGGAAGTGAGGCTTATGAGACCACCCTTTCCACACTGCGGGAGGTACAGCAGATCTGCGGGATTGAATTTCTTTATACGCTGTACTCGGACGACAATTCCTCCGTGCACTATGGAGTGGACACGGACGAATCGGACGGGCATGCGGCGCCGGGGGAATTATTCCCGTCTTCCTATGAGGAACTGTCGGGTGTGTTCGGCGGTGAGGAATATGTACAGGATTATATAGATGTAACGGAGGACGGCGCATTGATCTCTGCCTATCTCCCCATCTACGGAAGCGACGGCTCGGTGGCAGGGGTGCTGGGATGCGATTACAATGCGGAGTATGTGCAGGATCGGATCGATGCGGCGAGACGGAGCATCACACAGCTGGCGGTGATCTGTATCGTGCTGTCGGCGGCAGTCCTGTTCCTGATCGTCAGCGGGATCATGCGGAGCCTGCGGAAAGTGGATGAGAAGATCTATGATCTGGTGAACAATGAGGGCGATCTGACACAGAAGCTGGACATTGCCTCCGGAGATGAGCTGGAGCTGATCGCGGACAATGTGAATGCGCTGCTAGAGTACATCAGGAATATCATGCTGAACATCTCCGAGGATTCCAGACAGCTGGGCCGGTCTGCAGGCTCTGTGGCGGACAGTCTGACCAGCGCCCGGGACAATATCGCCGATGTGTCTTCCACTATGGAGGAGATGAGCGCAGCCATGGAGGAGACCAGCGCTTCTCTGTATCAGGTCAACGAGTCTGTCACCCAGATCAACGACACGGTCACAAATATTGCGGGGAAAGCGTCCCTGGAGAGCGACGCTTCCGGCGAGACGCTGCGGAAAGTCCAGGATATCTATGAGAAAGCACAGAACGACAAGGCGATGGCAGGCAGCATGGCCGATGATATGTCAAAGAAAGTAAACGAAAAGATAGAGCGGTCAAAGGCGGTAGAAAAGATCGACGCCCTGACTCAGGAGATCATTAGCATTACGGATCAGACAAGCCTGCTGTCCCTGAACGCCAACATCGAGGCGGCCCGGGCAGGGGAAGCGGGGAGAGGCTTTGCGGTGGTGGCCGGAGAGATCGGTTCCCTTGCCGCCAATTCGGCAAAAGCCGCGGAGGAAATCCAGAGAGTGAGCAAGGAGGTCATAAACGCTGTGAACGAGCTGGCCCAGGAGGCGGAACGGATGCTTGCGTTTATGGATGAGACCGCTATGGCGGGTTATGAGATGCTGTTGGAAAACAGCAGGAACTATCAGAATGATGTGAGCCATCTAAGCGATGTGATGAAGGAATTTGCCGAAGACAGCGGACTTCTCAGCGAAAACATCGACAGTATCAAGGAAGCGGTGGAATCCGTGAACATTGCGGTGGAGGAGAGCACCAAGGGAGTTGTCAACGTGACGGAGGTATCTTCGGATCTGGCCCAGAGCATGGAGAGCATCAATCAGGAGGCTGACGCCAACAGGGAGATAGCCGGGCAGCTGGGCAGCGAAGTGGGAAAATTCAAACTGTAGGAGGCGGAAAGGACAAACAATGGAATCATTGGAATTCAGGTATGACACACAGCTTTTGATCGAGGGAAACGGTCTGGACGAGGACGAAATCAGCGATTATTTTACGGAGAATTTCAAGGGGGACTGCCTGCTTGCTGTGGGCGATGAGGAGCTGATCAAAATCCATTTTCACACCAACGAACCGTGGAAAGTGTTGGAGTACTGCGCTTCCCTGGGGGAAATCTATGATATCGTGGTAGAGGATATGGACCGGCAGGCCAGAGGTCTCAAAGGCTGAATAAGATATCTGCACGATCCCCTTTCTTTCGCATAAGATACAATAAGCGTCAGCGTGAAAAGCCGTGCGGCTGAAGTATCGAAATGGCGGAGAAAGGGGATTTTCTTTTGGACTGCAGGGATAAGATTCTTTCCAATGACTACTATGATGTGATCACGGATTTTCCGGTGGGCATGATGGCGGAAGCGGACGAAGAGCTGTGTTTTGCGAATCTGGAAAACCTTTACAGCATCATTTACTTTAGCAGGCAGCAGGTCTTGACTGCAGACAGTTATTTTTTTGAATACCGCAGTGTGCCGAAGCTTTACGGACTGATGCAGGACGGCCCCATTGAGGGCGGCTTTGACCCGAACAGCCTTATCGCCAGCGGGATCATTCAGGTACAGCGGGAGCCTCTGGCGCTGACCGGCCGGGGCTGCGTGGTCGCCGTGATCGATACCGGTATCCGGTATGACGATCCTATGTTCCTGCGGGAAGACGGCACCAGCCGGATCCTGGCGATCTGGGATCAGACGATACAGACAGGGCTGCCGCCGGACGGTTTTCAGTACGGCTCCGAGTATACGCGGGAGGACATTGACCGGGCACTGGCCTCGGAGGATCCCTACGGTATTGTGCCCAGCCGCGACGAGAACGGGCACGGCACGGCGATGGCCGGGGTGGCGGCAGGAAGCAGGGTCCGGGGCGGCTTAAGCTATGTGGGGGCGGCGCCTGACGCAGATATCGTGGTGGTAAAGCTCAAGGAGTGCAAGCAGTATTTTCGGGACTTTTATATGATTCCGCCGGAGGTGCCCGCTTTTCAGGAAAATGATATCATGCTGGCGGTACAGTATGCAGACGGATTTGCGGAAACATTTAGAAGGCCCGTAGTGATCTGCCTCGGACTGGGGACCAACAGCGGAGACCATACAGGCAGCTCCGCGCTGTCGCGGTATCTGGAGCTTATCGCGGTAAAAAGAAGCCGCGCAGTGGTAGTGGGCGGCGGCAACGAGGGAAATTCCCGGCATCACTATCAGGGCAGCTTGAACAGCATAAGCTTCGGAAACGGCGGTGTCCCGGTGGAGGTCAGGGTGGATCAGGGGGCGCTGGGATTTCTGCTGGAGCTCTGGGGGAGCGTTCCCGATGTCTTTACGATCTCTGTGCGCTCTCCGGGAGGGGAGACCATTCCGCCTCTGCGCCTGGGCATCAATGACAGTGTCACTTACAGCTTTGTCTATGAACGGACGCAGATCACGGTGGCGGGGGTTCTGGTGGAACCGTCCTCCGGGGAGGAGCTGATCCAGCTGCGGGTGCAGGATCCGACGCCAGGTATATGGACTTTCCGGGTGGAAGCGCCGGCAGCCGTGCAGAATGGCATATTTCATCTGTGGCTTCCGATCACGCAGTTTTTGAGCGCCCCGGTATATTTTTTGGAGTCCACGCCTTATATCACTTTGACAGAGCCGGCCATAGTAATGGACGTGATCAGCGTTTCCGCTTATGACGCAGCGAATAACAGCTTCTATATTGAATCCGGCAGAGGATACTCCAGGACAGGAGCTGTCCGCCCTGATTTTGCGGCCCCGGGGGTAAATGTCTTTACGTTCCGGGGGAAAGAATCGGGGACCTCCATGTCCGCTGCCATTACCGCGGGAGCTGTGGCACAGTTCATGCAGTGGGCCGTGGTGGACGGAAATAACCCTCTGGTAGAGAGCCGGGAGATCAAAAATTACTTTATCCGAGGCGCTTCGCGCAGTCAGGGGCTTATATATCCGAACCGTGAGTGGGGATACGGGCGGCTGAATATCGTTGGGGCTTTTGAGGCGCTGA
Source organism: uncultured Acetatifactor sp. (assembly GCA_947631715.1). Lineage (GTDB taxonomy): Bacteria > Bacillota > Clostridia > Lachnospirales > Lachnospiraceae > Acetatifactor. The sequence goes on along the minus strand of CANRMK010000193.1, from coordinate 958 downwards.
TCGGAGTGTGAAGAGGAAGACCGGCGCGTGGATCGGCGCATGGGCAGAAGATTACAAAACTGTAAGAATAAAACGGGAAATGTAAGCCGATTCTATGGCGGAGCAGTTCCCGTTTTTGTTATGATGGAGAAAAGAAAGAACAGGAGGGTATGCACCAGATGAGTATATTGGAAGTGACAGGGCTGAAAAAAGTCTATGTGACCCGCTTCGGCGGAAACAGGGTCGAGGCACTGAAAAATGTGAATTTCAGCGTGGAGCAGGGAGAATTTGTGGCTATTATGGGGGAATCCGGTTCCGGAAAGACAACGCTTCTCAACGTCCTCGCGGCGCTGGATAAGCCCACGGCAGGAGCGGTGATCCTGGAGGGAAAGGATCTGCGGACACTGAAAGAATCTGAAGTGGCGGCTTTTCGGCGGGATCATCTGGGCTTTGTGTTCCAGGAGTTTAATCTGCTGGATACGTTTACGCTGGAGGACAATATCTATCTGCCCCTAGTGCTGGCAGGAAAAAGCTACCAGGAAATGAAAGGCCGGCTGGAGCCGATTGCGGAGAAGCTGGGGATCGCGGACATTTTAAAGAAGTATCCCTACGAGGTCTCCGGGGGACAGAAGCAGCGGGCGGCTGTGGCAAGGGCCGTCATTACGGATCCGAGACTGATCCTGGCGGACGAGCCCACCGGAGCACTGGACTCCCGCGCAAGCGATGAACTGCTGAGGTTGTTCGGAGAGGTGAACAGACAGGGACAGACCATTTTGATGGTGACTCATTCTGTGAAAGCGGCCAGCGTGGCGGGAAGAGTGCTGTTTATCAAGGACGGGGAGGTATTCCACCAGATTTTTAGGGGAGAGGATACCAATGAGCTGCTGTACCAGAAGATTTCCGATACGCTGACGCTGCTGGCCACAGGCAGGCGCGAGGCACAAGAACCGCTTTCATGAAAAAACAGAGGAGCCGTATA
>CANRMK010000192.1 GCA_947631715.1 uncultured Acetatifactor sp. | reverse complement strand
CTCCGGCAGATTTTCATCAAAACAGCGATTGCCTGCCTCCATGTGAAATACTGGAATTTTCAGCCGCTTCGCCGAAATGGCCGCCAGCGCCGAATTCGTATCCCCCAGCACCAGGAACGCATCCGGCCGGATGTCCGTCATCAATTTATAGCTTTTGGCAATGATATTCCCGATGGTCTCTCCCAGGTCATCCCCCACTGCATCCAGATAATAGTCCGGCTGACGCAGTCCCAAGTCTTCAAAGAAGATTTGGTTTAATGTATAGTCATAATTCTGGCCTGTATGTACCAATACCTGGTCAAAATATTTGTCGCATTTCTTAATCACTTCTGACAGCCGGATGATTTCAGGCCTGGTTCCAATCAACGTCATTACTTTCAGTCTGTTCAATTTCGGATCCTCTTTTCTTTCTTCGCGGGCTTTCTACCGCTTCATAGACAGTATCTGGCTTCCCCGGGTCAAAACATTCATTACACCACATCAGGGTCACAAGATCTGTATTTCCTATATTGACGATAGAATGTGTATATCCCGGAGGAATATCCACTACCTCCAGCTTACTTCCGGACACATGATACTCATAGATCTCGTCACTTCCATGCCGTCTGAAGCGGATCAGGGCTTCCCCATTTACCACCACAAATTTTTCGTTCTTTGTGTGATGCCAATGGTTTCCCTTTGTGATGCCGAGATGAGAAATATTTACCGAAAGCTGTCCCCTGTCCACGCTCTTTAAAATTTCCGTAAAGCTGCCCCTCTCGTCCGCTTTCATGGTCAGCGGATAGGAGAAGCCGTTTTCCGGAAGATAACTTAAATATGTGCTGTACAGTTTCTTCTCAAAGCCGCCATCCGTCATATCAGGGATCATCAGGTTCTCCCTGCTCTCCCTGAAGCTGTAAAGCAGGTTTACGATTTCGCCGAGTGTCGCCTCGTGCTCTATCGGCACATAACAGTAACCGTCCGGATTCACATGAGGATGTCCGTCCAGCGCCTGCAGCAGTTCTTCCACCAAATCATCAATATATACCAGATGCAGTACCGTACTTCTGTCATTGACCTGAATAGGCAGGCCATGTGCGATATTGTGGCAGAAAGTAGCCACGGCGCTGTTATAATCAGGCCGGCACCATTTCCCGAACACATTTGGGAAGCGGTAAATATATACAGGTGCACCCGTTTCCCTGCCATAGGCGGACAGCATATCTTCCCCCGCCTTTTTGCTCTGGCCATAGGGATTTTCCAGAGCTGCCTGAATAGAAGACGAGATCATGACCGGACAGCGGTTCCCAACCTGCCGCAGCAGATCTGTCAGTTCGGAGGTAAAGCCGAAATTTCCCTCCATATATTCTTCCACCCGTCTGGGCCGATTGACCCCCGCCAGATGAAAGACAAAATCACACTGCCTGCAGTATGTGCCCAGCAATTCTTTCGGCGTATCTGCATCAAAAGGAAATACCTCAATGCCGTCTCTTCTACTCAGCTCTGCGGTCAGGTTTTTCCCGATAAATCCGCCTGCTCCGGTCACCAGAACTTTCATCTCTTCCCATTCTCCCACTCTTTCAATTCCGCCCTGATATAGGAAAGCGTCAGCAGTTTTTCTTTCACCTGCTCCACATTCATCAGCGAAGTATTATTGGAATTGAACTCCGTCAGTTTGCTCCTCTCGGGATTTCCGTCCGTAAAATATTTATCATAATTCAGCCCGCGCTTGTCCGCCGGAACACGGTAAAAGTTTCCCATATCAACAGCATGCGCACACTCCTCGTTGGTAAGCAGGGTCTCGTACATTTTTTCCCCATGCCGGATACCTATGACCTTGATTTCCGCATCGGAACAAAAGATCTCCTTGACAGCCTGAGCCAGCACGCCGATGGTGCAGGCCGGCGCTTTCTGCACCATGATGTCCCCGCTCTCCGCGTTTTCAAACGCATACACCACCAGTGCCACAGCCTCTTCAAGGCTCATTACAAACCGCGTCATAGTAGGATCCGTAATCGTGAGCGGCTTGCCCTCTTTGATCTGGCTGATAAAAAGGGGAACGACGGAGCCTCTGGAGCAAAGCACATTCCCGTATCGGGTACAGCAAATGCTTGTTTTTTCTGCAGGAACCGTTCGGGATTTTGCAACGATGACTTTCTCCATCATCGCTTTTGAGGTTCCCATAGCATTTACCGGATACGCAGCCTTGTCCGTTGACAGACAGATCACCTTTTTTACCCCCGCATCAATGGCGGCCTGCAGGACATTCTCCGTCCCCAGCACATTGGTCTTCACCGCCTCAATGGGGAAAAATTCACAGGAAGGAACCTGCTTTAAAGCCGCTGCATGAAATATATAATCTACTCCATACATGGCTTTTGCAATACTTTGAGGATCCCGGACATCTCCGATATAAAATTTCAGTTTATTGCTGTATTCCGGAAATTCCCGCTGATAGAAATGACGCATATCATCCTGTTTTAGCTCATCGCGGGAGAAAATGCGGATCTCGCCTATGTCTGTCGCCAGAAATCGATTCAAAACAGCGTTGCCAAAAGACCCGGTTCCACCGGTAATCAACAAAGTTCTATCTTTGAACATGAAACACCTCTCTCATAATACATTTTATTGTTGAGTTCTTTCCCTCACTGGCATTATACTCTAAGCATGCAAAAGAAGCAACCCTTACTCCGCTGTGAAGTGCATATGTTTCTGCGACAAAAAGACAAATTTACCAGTCTAGAAGTCTACCCCATACCTCCACATTTTACCCGGGGTCTCATCTACGTCAAACTGTGTTTTTTCATAAAACGGATAGGTAACTCTGACCTTATCCCTATAGTCCAATGCAAATAAACATGTTCCCAGTGCCATTGGCTTAGAACCTATTGTACACAGATTCAATAATATTCCCTCATGCTCTCTCAGTATTCTACACAATAAGTTATATGTTTCAAATGGATTATTTGCTGCGGCGCACAACACATTTTCTCTATCAATCTTATTAATCAGATCTTCATTATTGAACAGGCTGACATCTTTCAGTTTTGCCGTATAAGAAGGGAAACCATTCACCACAAGGGTCTGCAGTATTTCTTTTCCTTCTTCCCCCAGTTTAAAATAGACCATATCGGCCAATCCGCCATCAAAGCCCAGAAAAATAGTCAAGATTTCCCTTTCATCTTCCCCGCTATTGCAATAGCCGATTACAGGAGCACAATGGCGCTCTTTAATCTTTTTATTATGATATGCGTCAAAGTATCCTTCTTCATATATGTAAAATTGCGGTTCTGTATAGTATACATCCAAATGTTTGATCTGGACCACATTTTTCAGCGCTCCTATCACACTATATATGTTAGGGATACTGAACCCTGTAATATCCATAGCTATATTTTTATCAGGTCCAATGCCCAATTTGCAAAGCTGCCGCACAGCATCTATCTCACTGGACACTTTAAGACGGCTCACAGGAATATCCTGAAAATCATCATAAAAAGCATTTTCCTGTTCAGGGGTTATCTCTTTGTGAAAATTCTCATAGTCCATAACAATGACTTCGTTAAAAACCCCTGTGTCTTTCCATTTTAAAAAGGCGGCTCTGCTGCGCTTTTCTATGTTTGGGGCCAATATCAGATAATCATATGCTGCTCTGTCAAATTCATTTATCGTATCTACTTGTTCCATATCAAATATCTGCTGGATCATCTTCATCCCCCACTGCAGGATCAAACAAATTACACTGTTCTGACCATGAATTATTTCCTATATATTTTTTAGGATTGATACCGTTTTTTAACATCATTGCAAAGTCATCCCGGTTTATTATTACATTAAATCCCCCTCTGGTGCGATATGAATACTGATAGATGGGCGCATATATCCTGTTTAACTGGTAAATTGCGCCTCTCATTTTCCCAACAGATATCATCTGCCGTTTTTGTTTTCGGATTATCGCGCCGGAATTGATCAGTTCGACAAGATAGGCATTCAGCATATCATCATTTCTTATTTCATTTTCATTTGCAAATGCAAATTGATTTGTTTCAGGATATCTCACCTGCATATCCCTATGATACTCCTCAAAGATGCCGCCCATGCTTTCAATAAATGTATACATCTCTTTTCCGAACTTATTGCTCATAGCAACTTTTCTTCTTTGGTCTTCCGCCGTATCTAAGGAGGCATATGTTTGAACTTGAGGGCTGATGCGTTCCCCATTCTGCAATTCCCGCAGCATTTTGTCATTAATCTGTTTAAAGGTGTTCCTGCACAGCGATATAAAATCATTAATCGATCCACTGGACAATCTCAAAAAAGTATTAACACTGTAATATAATTTTTTTTCGCCATATATTGTAAGCAGTACATATAGCAGGGCGACTCTATATTTATTACTATAGTCAAGCTGATATTTATGGATTTCGCTGTTTGATGCCGCACCGGACTGACCGTTTTCCCTTAATCTCTGATATTCCCTGCAAAGTTCTCCTGTTTTTCTATAATCCTCTCCCCTTAACACTCGCAAAATATTATACATTTCCATCAGCTTATCACTGCAGGAGAGCTGGCTGATCACATCCTCCATCATATCCTGCGAATAAAATGCTTTTATTAATTTAAAATGCCTTTTCCCATCCTTTACTAACTGTTTTGCCTCTTCATCAAAATCTTCATTTTTTCCTAAAATATTGTTGATATCGCACAGACCATTCTCACGGAAAGCATCGGCACTCTCCAGCCTTTTTTTTGAGATCTCCAAAGCAAAAGACTTATAATCACTAAAATTTTCATATTCAAGGCGCCAAAGGAGAAAATCTCTGTCAATCTGCAGATGTTCTCCGGATACATGAGTTGCATTGTTGTTATCCATGCCCGCCGGGCGCATTCCCAGTCGGTACGTCAGATTGGCCGTGTCATCTACCTG
>CANRMK010000191.1 GCA_947631715.1 uncultured Acetatifactor sp. | reverse complement strand
GGGAATGTGCAAAGCGTTTCACTCCTGCAGCAGTCCGTACTCCACGCTGCCCTTTTTCTCATACACATTGGCAGCGCTGCCCGTCAGGACGAGCCGGATCTGGTTCTCTCCGGTCTTCAGAAAAGGCCCCACACAGAAGCGGTGCTTTGTCCAAAGACGCCTTGCCGCGTCCTCACACTCGCCGAAAAGGCTTGCGCCCACAAAGCGGCCGTTGCACCAGCATTCCGCCATTTCCTCTCCTTTTACCAGAAAACGCTCCCTGCCGGATACATCTTTTGCCTCAAACTGATACATATATTCTTTCGTATTTTCCTTTCCGCCCTCCTGAAGCGTGAAACGGTCCGTCCAGTCGGGGCAGTCCTCCTGCTTTCCGGCCCGCTCCAAAGGCTTTGCCGCATCCTTAAGGTCGCTGCCGGATACGCCGGGAATCAAAAGCATCGTCTGGCCTGCCTCCAGGCTGAGCCTGAATTTGCCTGCGCTTCCCTCCGCTGGCCCCAGGCTTCCCTGCCAGAGATCCAGGCAGAGCAGGCTTTCGTCCCCGCTCTCCCCGCACAAAGCGGCCTCCACGTCCACTGCCCTGCCGCCCTCGTTGCCAAACAGGTACATAGGAATCCCCTGCTTTTCCAGACGGATAGCGCGCAGGCCAGGACAGTCTGCCGACAGCTTCACAGTCCGGTATTTCTCCAAAAGCCCCTCCGGCGACTGCACCAGAAGCGCTCCCATCTTTTCGCCGAAGCGCTCTCTGTATTCATCGCCCAGCAGATTCAGCACAGCCTCATAGGCGTACTCTCTGATACACAGCTTCCCGTCCCTTACCTCCGCCTCCTCAGCCAGCGCGGCCGGCAGATAATTGAATTCCACCTGATTCTCATAGAGGCAGGCGAGCTCCTGGCAGGGCACCCGGTTGTTGTCGCACAGCACCGCGATCTTTGCCCCGTTTACGGAGTCCGTCATCAGATAGGACAGGCGCTTGATATAGTCGGAAAAGCTCCTGTAATATTTCCACCAGATATTGTTGGGCCCTACATCGGGCGGCCTCTCCCCCTTGCGCTCCCCCTCCACGCTGTAGTAAAACGCGTGGGGCACAAAAAGGTTCACGCCCCGCAGGCCCAGCCAGTCTATGTACCATTTCATGTCCCCGGCGGTAAAATACCAGGGGATATCATTCCGATAGCAGACGCCGAAGCACTCGTTGGCGTTTCGTCTCCTGCCAAGATGCCTTGCAATGTCCGCGGACAGCTTTGCATGCATGGAATCCGCCTCGCGCAGTCCTCCCGTCTCCGGAGAGATGCGGCGCTGGATCAGATCCTGGCCCGGGATATGGAAATACAGTTCCTCCTCAATGTCATCGCTCTCCGCGGGGTGCCCCATAAGGCTGATCCCATGGGATTCGCACCAGCCGGAGAGCCTTGCATAAAACGTCTCCCGGAGTCTCCTCTTGATCAGCTTTCGGTAAAGGGCCGTGGTGGCGTTCTCCTGCTTCGTGAACAGTCCCTCCAGCTCCTCCAGGCGGCCGCCTGCCTCCAGGATCTCCTTTTCCAGCCCGCGGGCCCACTCCCTGAAACGGCCTGCGTTGCGCCCCAGCGAACAGGGTTCGTCCGTAAAGAACGCGATCACAGTATTTCCAAAATACTGCTTCAGCTCCTCATAATATCTGTCATGGGTCAGCCGGATAAACTCATCCACCGCATCCGGATTCAGAATATCCGCCGACTTGGGCGCTCCGGCCTCCCCGTCGTCCTCTCCGAAATGAATGCCCCGGATAGTGCCGCCGGTAAAGCCATATACAATGGCACGGCCGTCCTTCAGCCGCGCAATGACCTCCGCGCTCTCTTCCCGGGCCAGTTTCTCCTCCGCAGCCTTTTCTTCCAGCAGGATGATCCCCCTGGACGCATACTCCGGGTCGGCGGCCACTACCATGCCGTGGGCGGAGCCGGACGGGTACATGCCCTCATCGTACAGCACCACTTTCATATGCAAGGAATCCGCCGTCTCCACAATATAGCGCACCGCCTTAAAATACGCCTCGGACAGGTAGGGCATATCCTCCGGCACGCCGATCCTGGGGTGCAGCACAAAGCCGTTGACTCCCTTTTCCGCAAAATCCTCAAGCTGTTTTTTTACCTTATCCTCCTGAAATGCATCGTTGAAAAACCAGAAAGGAATGGGCGTAAATTCTTCTCCGGGATCCAGGATCTCCCGCAGCATCTGTGTCTGTTTCTCCATGGCCTTTTCTCCTTTATTTTCTGAAATTGATTTCCAAAGCTATTCCGTTTCGTCCCACAGACTGGAAAAGCTGATGTTCAGATCCACTTCCGTACTGATCCCCGGGACTCTCCCCTTTGCGGAATACTGCCAGATCTTATATTCATAGGGATAATACAGCGTATCCGTATAAGCGGCGAACCATTTCTCATAATCCTCCAGCTGCGCAAGGTCCAGCATCAGCGCTCCCATCTCTGTATTGTGATAGATCATGGGCGTATATCCCGCATCGGCGATGGTCTGGCAGAACAGTTTGGTCAGGTGCGTCCGCTCCTCCACGGAAATCTTGTTCATGCGCCCGTTGCCGCTCACCTTTTCCACGTCGAAGACCACAGGGCAGTCCAGCGTGTAGGGGGCGATCTGCCTCAGCACAAGGTCCGCCTCCTCCAGCGCCTCCGCCTCCGTGACGGCCTGGCTGTAAAAATATACGCCCACCTTGATCCCGGCCGCCTGGGCTCCCTCGATATTTTTCACAAAATTTTCATCCTCTACCAGCTTTCCCTCGGAGCCGTATCCCCGGTATCCCGTCCGGATAAAGGCAAACTCCACACCGTCCTGGGCCACCAGGTTCCAGTCGATCGTCCCCTGGTGTTTTGACACATCTATCCCCTTGTGGGAGACCACCTGTCCGTCCACCAGGTACTGGGCCTCACCGGATTCCAGGAAATTCAGGTTCTCCGGCGCCAGCTGGCTTTGCAGCAGGCTTCTGTCAATGGGAACAAAATGGTATTGTCCGCCGCTTGCCACTATAATATCATCCGGATAGAACGGGCGCAGGGTCTCGACCACCGTATCGCCGTCCACCAGCCCTGTCCGGATAGAGTCCAGCACCTGCTCCGCTCCCTCCTGTCTGGCCTGTGTGGATACCTCCGCGATCCGGGCGTCCAGTTCCTCCTGAGAGTAGACCACTCTGTCGGACAAAGCCTCCTGCGTATCCTCCCCGCTGCTCTCTCCCGGTCCGCTCTCCTGCGTCCCGCTTTCTTCCCTTTCCGTTTTTACCACATTGCCGCTTTCATCCAGTGTCAGGCCGCTGACGTTCCCCTGCATCGCCGCCTGGGGCTTTCTGCGCAGCCAGGAGATCAGGGACAATCCTCCGTACATGACAGCCACCAGCGCCGCCAGGCAGACTGCCATGGCGAGAAACTGCATTCTCCGCCTGCGGCTTTTGAGAGCTTTCCGCCGGTGTCTGTCCCTGTCCTCTCCCAGGGCCTCCCGCACCGTCCTTCTGTCCATCTATATCCTCCACCTCTCGCGTCCTCAATACATGTATATTCCTATACTTCTTAATCATAAACGATATGTCCTCAGATGAAAAGCGGAAAAAATTACATTTTAGAAAAATTTAAAGATCACAGTCCCGACTGCTCCCGCATGCGGAGCAGGATCCTTTTTTCCATACGGCTGACCTGCACCTGGCTGACCCCGAGGATTCCCGCGATCTCCGTCTGAGTCTTATTCTGAAAATACCGCATACGGATCAGTTCCTTTTCCCGTGGATCCAAAGCTTCCATAAGCTGTGTGAGCAGCATATGGTTCAAAAGCTCCTCTTTCTCTGCATCCTCCCTGCCAAAGGTCCCTGCCATGCTGCTGCCGACGCTGCCTCTCTCCCCCTGCACTACCTTATCCACCAGATAAGTCTCGCTTCCATCGTCCTGATACACAGCGCTGTAAATGGATTCCACCTCCACGGACGCCTCCATGGCCATGACCACATCCTCCACGGAAAGTCCCGATTCCTCCGAAATTTCCTGCAGGGTCGGCTCCCTGCCGCAGGCGGCCTGAAGCTTCTGGCGGGCCGCCCTGACTTTCATCCCGTTCTCCTTAATGGTCCTGGAGACTTTCACCAGGCCGTCATCCCGCAGGAACCGCTTGATCTCTCCTGAGATCATGGGGACCGCATAGGTGGAAAACTTTAAGCCCAGCTTCAGGTCGAACTTGTCAATGGCTTTCATCAGGCCGATCACGCCGATCTGGAACAGATCCTCCTGATCGTGGCCCCGCCCTGTAAAACGCCGCACAATATGGTGCACCAGCCCCAGATTTTTCTCTATCAGTACCTCCCTCGCATCTCTTTCGCCCGCCTGTGACCTGGCGATCAGTACCGACAGTTCCTCCATACCTCTCACTCCCCGATCCAGCTGCCGGCGCCCAGTTTTTTTACCATATGTACTGCCGTGCCCCGGCCGGGGCTGCTCTCCACCTCCAGATCGTCCATAAATGCCTCCATAAAGGCAAATCCCATACCCGACCGCTCAAGCTCGGGCTTTGTAGTATACAGCGGCTCCATGGCCTGCTCCACGTTCTCCATTCCTTTCCCCTGGTCCGTCACGCTGATATGCAGGACATCGCCGTCCAGCACACACTGCACCTGCACCTTGCCGGGGTTCGTCTTCTGCTGCACGGCCGGGGCCCTGCCGGGCCGCCCGTAGCCGTACAGATTCTCATACCCGTGGATAATGGAATTGGTCACTGCCTCCGAGACAGCAGTCTTGATATCCGCCAGCTCCTCCAGCGTCGGATTCAGATGGGACACAAAGGCCGCCACGGCCACCCTTGCAAATCCCTCGTTGTCTGAGACAGCGTCAAAAATAATCTCCATTTCGTTTTTCATACTTACACCTCCTACGTGCTTCAGCACGTATATCAATCAAA
>CANRMK010000190.1 GCA_947631715.1 uncultured Acetatifactor sp. | reverse complement strand
GGCCTGTGGTTCTCCTGTCTGGGATAGGACAGGCTGCCCGGATTGACCGCGATCACACCGCCCGATCTGTCGATCACCGGCCTGTGGGTATGGCCGTACATTACAATATCCACGCCCCTTGCCAGGGCCTCCCGCTTGATATGCTCGCTGCTCATGTACACATAATAATTATGGCCATGAGTCACCCATACCTTATAGCCGGCGATCTCCAGTTCCAGCTCCCTGGGCAGGCGCGAGAAGAAATCATTGTTCCCCGGCACTATGTATACAGGGCACTCTGCGGCCTGGGTCAAGACGGTCTCACAGCCCTCCGTGTCGCCGCAGTGGATCACCATATCCGGCTTCTGGAGCCGCACCGCCTCAAAGTAATTCTCGTTTTTTCTGTGAGTGTCACTGACGATCAATATTTTCATCTTTTCTGAGTACCTCTTTCATCAACTCCAGCGCCTTTCCCCTGTGGCTCACCCGGTTCTTTTCCTCCTGGGACATTTCTGCGGCAGTCTTATGGAACTCTGGCACATAAAAGATCGGGTCGTATCCGAAACCGCCCCGGCCTTCCGGCTCATACCCGATGCGCCCCTCCACGGCCGCACGCACGGCGTGCTCTCTCCCGTCCGGAAAGACCGCGCCTATGGCACAGACAAACCTGGCTGTCCGCCTGTTTTCGGGCACGCCCTCGAGCCGCCGCAGAATCTCCCGGTTCTTCTCTTCATAAGGCGTATCCTCCCCCAGATACCTGGCGGAATAAATTCCGGGTTCCCCGCCCAGAGCGTCCACCTCAAGCCCCGAGTCATCCGCGAGCACCAGGCTGTCCCCGTCTGACGCAGCCTCGGCCACCGCCCGGGCCTTGATCATGGCATTCTCTTCATAGCTGCTGCCGTTCTCCACAATGTCCGCATGTATCCCCGCTTCTTTCATGGACAGCACAGGCACGCCAAGATCCGCAAGGATACTTCGGATCTCCCGCATCTTTCCCTCATTTCCCGTGGCAAATACGATCCTCTTCATGTCAGTCTCCCCCATCGCTTTCGCCCGCGTCATCCTCCCTGTACTGCTCCATAGTCCCGCAGGCTTCTTTCACCGCCTCCACAATGCCCGCAGCCAGCTTCTCTCTGTAGGCCGTCCGGCACAGAAGCGCCTCCTCTTTGGGATTTGACAGATATCCCACCGAAAGCTCCGCCGCCGTGGTCCTGATCTGCCGCAGGATACTGTCCTCCGACACCGGCTCAAGCCCCACCGCACGGTTGCTGGAGGCGATCGTCACCTGGCGCGTCACCGCGTCCGCCAGCTTCTCGTTTCCGTAATCCGGAATAAAATAGGTATCGTTATACCCTCCCAGGATCCCATAGGCGTCCGGATCGTCCGGGTCCGTCCTAGCGCCGATCCGGATATACAGATCCGCACCCACCGCTTCCGCAAATGCCGCTCTGTCCGCGGCCGCCACGTCCACATCCTCCGTCCTGGTCAGATACAGGCGCACATTCTGCAGGTCGAACTGCCGCTGCACCAGCCTGGCCACGTCCAGCGCAAGATCCTTTTCTTTCAGTTCTTCTCCCGCGGCTCCCGTCTCGCTTCCGCCCCCTGCCGGGTCCAGCACCACCAGAAAGTCATACAGATCATGAGGCCGGCTGTACGCAATGGAAAGCATGTTCCCCTCCAGCGTACTGCGGTATTCCATCACATCGTCCAAAAGGAACTTTAACAGAATACCGTCCTCCCGCATCTCACAGCAGCTTTCCAAAATGTGGGACACATCTCCGCATATCCCGTTGTCCCTGTAGAAATCCTGTTCTCCTCCCTGGATACGGATCCAGAGCTGGCTGTTCATATAGCGGTTTTCCATTGTGACATCTTCGGGCTTTATTCCCTGCGGCAGCGGTATGCGGAAGCTTCCGTCCATTCCCGGCTGCTCCTCCAGGGCCAGCCCGATCTCCTGCCCGCTGTGCCCCATCAGGGAAGAGTCCGACGAAAATCCCGCCTCATTCTGGGAGGAATCGGCGATCACCACAGTCTTGCCTGCGGCAAAGATAAGCATCACCGCCATGAGCACCGCACAGAGCGCTGTCCAGATCCAGAGCGACAGCTTCATATTCTTTTTTTCAATGTCACACAGCTCCCTGTCCATTCTGCTTTTCCGTTCTCCCCGTCCTCGGCGGCTTAGGCCCAAGGAACTGGTAATAATATGTCTTTATCATTCCGTTATAGATCTTGCGGTTCTTGTCCGCCTTTCTGCCTATGTCCCGCTCCGCATTCTCATAGGCCGTGATCAGGTACATGCTCCAGGAATCCAGAGTCCGGTACCGCTCCCCCAGCGTCCGGTAAAGTGCGGGAAGCGATTCCTTGTCCTGCAGCCGCTCCCCATAAGGGGGATTGGTGATCAGAAATCCGTATTTTTTCGGGTGGCTGAGCTGATTTACCCCCCGTCTCTGAAAATGGATCAGCTTCTCCACGCCCGCCAGCCGTGCATTTTCCCTGGCGGTCCTCACTGTGCCATCGTCCACATCATACCCCTGGATATCCGTTTCCACATGGAGATCTATCAGCTCCCCGGCCTCTTCCCGTATATCCTGCCAATTCCTTTTCTCCACGATATGTCCCCAGCGCTCAGCCGTAAAGCTTCGGCGCATTCCCGGGGCGATCCCTGCAGCCATCAATGCAGCCTCAATGGGGAACGTGCCGCTGCCGCAGAAAGGATCCACCAAAATCCTCTCCTTGTTCCACGGTGTCAGCATGATCAGAGCCGCCGCCAGGTTCTCTGCAATGGGCGCTTTTGCCGTCAGCTTCCTGTACCCGCGCTTATGCAGGGATTCCCCCGTGCTGTCCAGTCCCACGGTCACCAGGTCTTTCATGATAAACACCCTGACCGGGAAGCTCTCCCGATCCTCCGGAAACCAGCTCACCCCATAGACCTGCTTCAGCCTCTCTACCATGCCCTTCTTCATCACGGCCTGTATGTCCGAGGGACTGAAAAGCTTCGATTTCACGCTGGCCGCCTTGGCCACCCAGAATTTTCCGTCCGCAGGTATGTATTCCTCCCAGGGCAGTTCTTTCGTGCCCTGAAAAAGATCTTCAAAGGTTTCCGCAGGAAAGCTCCCCACCTTGATCAAGATCCGTTCCGCCGTCCGCAAGAAAATGTTGGCGCGGCACACCGCCTCTTCATCGCCGTAAAAGGTCACTCTGCCGTCCTCCACCTCCGCAATGTCATAGCCCAGATCCACGATCTCTCTCTTCAGCACGGCCTCCATGCCGAAATGGCAGGGCGCGATCAGCTCAAATCTTTTCATAAATGTCCTCACGGCCAGTCAATACCGGCCTCTTTCACTTTTTTCAAGCATAACAAGTATACGATCTTTTTCAAAATATGTAAATAGGGACCCGGTGCGAGTCCCTGTGCGCAGTGCACAGTGTACGCTCCCGGATCCCTGCTGCCCGTCAGAACTTAGTAGTTATTGTTCTGGCTGTTCTTATTCTGGCTGTTGTTCTGGTTGTTCTTGTTCTGGCTGTTGTTCTGATTGTTCTTGTTCTGACTGTTCTGATTCTGGCTGTTCTTGCTGTTCTCAGAATTGCTGTAGTTGTTGTTGTCCATTTTTTCCTCTTTTCTGCTGCCGTCCGGCAGCTCTCCTTTTCAGGGGAAAACCTCCTGTCGGTTATCAGTTACAGGAGTAGTATGTCAAAAACGCACAAAAACTATACTGCAAAACCGATAGTACTTTGGTACTATTTTGGTGTTGATTTTTTATTTGCAAAATGCTATAATCCTAATTGTAAGCAGATACTCTTCATCGATCTGCTTGCACCCCTTATAATATTTATACTCCCCTCATGACGAGCCACCGGTTATCCGATGGCTCGTCTGTTTATGTCACATATGTCTCCGCCGGACGCGCTGCAGCTTTCAGGCCGGATAGCCTCCCGCTGCAGACGGCCTCAGTTCAGCCAATCCCGGAAAAATTTCACCAAAAAGACCACCACAAAAATCGGAAGCAGGATCGGAAGCAGGAAAGCCACCACCTGAAACACCAGGCTTAAGATAAGCACCACTGCCACGAGCAGCAGGATCAGGAGCATCCAGCCCGGGATCCGCGCCCGAAAGCGCTTCTCTCCCCCGGAGCTTTCCTTTTGTCCAAAGCCCCCGTCTCCGCTAAAATATCCGCCGGACTGCGCAAAGCTTCCGCCGCCCGACCCGGACGAGAAGCTGCCTGCTCCGCTTTCGTCTCCGCCATGGGTCTGTACGATCGTTCTGGCGATCAGTCTCGGATCCCCCAGCTGAGCCATGACCTCCTCCTCGGACTTTCCCTTGCGGATCTCGGTATTAATATAATCCTCATAATAATTCAGATTATCCGCAACGATGCCCGGCGAGACCCTGCCGTTCAATGCCAGCCGCAGATTTTCCAGAAATTCCCGTTTGCTCATTCCTTATACCCCTTGCGTGCCCCAGCACACATACCGATCAGAATCGCGCCGCCTGGCCTACCATTTGTTCCACGGGCAGGAATTCTTTGCGATGGCTGCCCGAAGCTCCACATAGCAGCCACAGCTCCTGCACATTGCCTGATAGAGCAGCTCGCACTCCCGGCAGACTTCCAGCCGCTCCTCGTACAGCGCCGCCGGCGTTTTCACATCCATGTCCAGATTTTCAATATATTCATGCAGAGAGCGGAAATATTCCTCTTTCCCTGCCATATCCCTGGTCAGACATCTCCTGCAGATACGGAGATTTTCTTCTCTTTCTTCCAAGGCAAGCATTTCCTTTCCGCGCTGCGCAGATTCCGTACCGCCACAGCCGTCCCGTCCATTATACTTTTTTTGCCCTGCAAAGTCAAATACCGCGGAAGACAGTCCTGCAAAATCAGTAACAGTTCAGCCATTCCCCTGCAAGTCACGCCCGGTACTGCCGATGTTCTCCCGGCAGACGCGCTTCCGCTCGGC
>CANRMK010000189.1 GCA_947631715.1 uncultured Acetatifactor sp. | reverse complement strand
GATCCCATCGCCCCGAAGAGCAGACCGAACGCCCCCGACAAAAGAGCCCAGAACCACACGGACTCCTGCCTGCGGAAAATCCATGCCAGAATCGTGAGCAGGGGCCATGCCAGCAGATACATCCACCACCAGATCCCGAATCCGTATATACAGCCCTCGATCAAGATCATGGCCGGGACCGCTGCGGCAGCCCTGCGGCCGAACACCAGGGTAAAAAAGATCAGCCAGAAAGAGGTCAGCTCAATATTTGGCAGAAACCCAAGCGCCAGCTTTGACACCTCTATCACCGCCGTCATGAGCCCGATCAGGGCAATGTCCCGCGCACCGAAGCTGCGGTCTGTGCGCCGGCTCATTCCGTCCCACCTGCGGGCGTGTACTCGATCAGGAACGCGTCCCCGTCCTCTACAGGCTGGCTGTCGATTCCGTAATTACAGTACTCCCCGTTCACATAAAACGCCCAGTACGCACCGTTCGTGCCGGAATCCGCCACATCGCCGTTGACAGCATGGACCATCATGCCGTATTCGCTTTCCTCCCCGGAAAAAGTCAGCCCCTCCGCCTCTTCCATCGCCTGGCGCAGATATTCCGCATGAGTATGCAATTCCCAGCTGGCCGATTCCCCCGCGCTGTCCACTACCGTGATGGTGATCTGCTTGCCGCCCTCGGACGGCTCCTGGCGGAACAGGAAAAAGATCCCCGCCATGATCGCCGCTGCAGCAACCAGAACTGCGATTCCCACCGCGATCCTCTTATCCGGCCGCTTATTTCCCGCCGAAGCGGCTGTCCTGTTCTCCGTCATGCTGTCTGTCACGTCCCTCTCACTCTGCCTTTCAGGACGGCTTTTTCGCGGGCCGTCCCCATACGCTTACTTTATCCAAAGACGCCCGTCCTGTCAAGCCCCCTGCGCGTTTCCAGGGATTGTTCACATGATCTGTGCAGCCTTTCTCTTCTCAAAGAAATCGTCCACAGCCTTTTTGAGCTGGTAGGGCTGCATGGTCTTTAGCAGATAGCCGTCCGGCTTTAAGGCCATCACTTTCTGGACGCTCTCCTTATCGCTCTTTCCGGTCAGGAAAATGATGGGCATACTCGAAAATTCCGGGTCGGAACGGATCATCTCCAGCACCTTACTGCCGTCCAGCACCGGCATTTCATAATCCAGCAGGATCAGATCCGGGTGATTGCTCGTCAGATACTTGATGGCCATAACGCCGGAGTTTGCCATAAAGACCTGATAGGTGTCTCCCAGCCACTCTTTGACGCTCCTTAACACCACGCCGGAATCGTCCACCACCAGAATCTTTTTCTTATTCTGCTTTCCGTTGTTCTTCATATAATCGCAGAGATACTCCGCCACTTCGTTGACGTTGATGGGCCGCGGGAACTCCCTCTGAATGGTGTGCACAAGGATACCGTTTCTAAGCTCCGCAAGATCCTCCTCATCACCGGTCGCAAAGATGGGGATATCCTCCTCCACAGCCTTATCTTTCAAGTAGATCAGCCCCCCGTTCTGCTCCAGCAGACTGTCATTCACCATCAAAAAGAGCAGATCGATATGATCCCGTATCCTGCTGATCTCACTGGGATTGGCCGGCAGATAATGCACCTTGCAGTCCATCTGCTCCAGCCTGCCCTGAAGCTGCACCAGCAGGTAGCTGTGTGACTCTGACACGATCATTACAGTATACATTGTCTTCCTCTCTTTCCTTACAGAGTTTTCAGTCGTTCCATCATGTCGCGGCAAATCTCTGTGATCCCCTCCATCGCCACATCAGCCACATACACTCTAAGCTTTTCCATCTGTTCCGACAGCGCATCCGGTATCCGGCATTTTTCCAGCCGTCCGAACGCTTCATCTATCTCATTCAGGTCGAAGCTCTCCACTGCGTCGTACAGCTTCAGCAGGGTTTTTTCCAGCTCCTCCTTTGAGACGGGGCGCCTGTTCTGATTGTCCACTCTTCCATAGGGCTCCAGGAACTTCTTATAGCCCCTGAACATTTCCATGAGCTTCGGCGTCTCTTTTACAAGCGTGTCTTGATCCCCCGCATTTCCGCACTGCTCCATGCGGTAAAAATAATCTGACAGCTCCAGGGCGCCAATGGTGCGGGAGGCGCTCTTCATCGCGTGCACCTCGATGGTGTAATCCTTGATCATGCCCTCCGCCAGGCACTGTTCGATCTTTGACGCCTTGATGTCGATGAGCCTGTAGTAATCCCCCAGAAGCTTGAAGAACAGCTCACTGCTGCCGGAATTTTTGATGCCCTCGGCGATGTTGATCCCGGGAATCTCAGGGAAGCCCGCATCGGTCTTATCGGTCTTTTCGCCCTTTTCGGCCCTTTGCGCTTTCTGCGCCCCGGTGAGCCGGATCTTATCCTCGGGCAGCCACTTCTTTATCTTGGCGCATATGCTCTTAAAATCGATAGGCTTTGCCACAAAGTCGTTCATTCCTGCCTCTCTGAAGGACTCTCTGGCATCCAGGACCGCGTTGGCAGTCAGCGCGATGATCGGCATCTGCTTCAGATACAGGTCCTCTAAGGAACGTATCTTCTGGGTGGTCTCTATCCCGTCCATACCGGGCATCATATGATCCATGAACACGATATCATAGCGGTTCCTCTTTACCATCTCAATGGCGCGTTTGCCGCTGTTCGCCGTATAGACCTTCATCTGAAGCGGTTTTAAAAGCCCCAGAGCTACCTCCAGGTTCATCTGGGTATCGTCCACGATCAGGATCATTGCGTCAGGCGCCGTAAAGCTCGTCTCATCGTCGCTGTTCTCCTGCTCCACGTTTTCTTCCCTGTTGATCACCTGGCAGAAATTCAGACTGTAGAGCGGTTTATTGATGACCGTGACCGGTTCGTCCCAGTAATTCTCCGTCATGGGATTCTGCATCACGCATATCTCCGTACCTTTCGGTATGGTATATTCCTCGTTGGAATCCTTTATCTTCTGATAAACGAGGCCGTCCACGAACAGGAAATCCACATACTCCTGGTTCAGGGCCGCATTATGCCAGTCTATGTAATTTAGCCCATAGTCCTGGGCGAGCTGGGCCACATAGTCGGATATGAGCGGGTTGGACGTCCAGGCGCTGACGGTGATGCCCTCGCACACCAGATCGTCCTTTAACACTGCCGCCCGATCCCGGTCGATCACCTTTTGCTGAATCGTAAATTCAAATTCCGTCCCGATCCCGTACTCGCTCTTGACGCTGATCTCTCCGCCCATGCTCTCGATCAGCTGCTTGGAGATTGCCAGGCCCAGGCCGGTCCCCTCCTTGTTCCTGTTCTTCTTTGTATCCACCTGCTGGAACTGGTTGAACAGCTTGGCCAGATCCTCCTGCTTGATCCCCTGCCCCGTATCCTTGACGCTGATGTGGAGCACGATGCTGTCCTCTTCGTATTTCTTCTCCACCCTGATGCACAGCTCCACGCTGCCGGATTCCGTAAATTTGATGGCATTGTTGATCAGATTCACGAGGATCTGGCGGACCCGGCCGGGATCCCCGTACAGCCTGCAGGGCAGTTCCCTGTCGATGTCGAACATCAGCTCCACAGGCTTGGTCCCGATCAGGTTCAAAAAGCTCATGCCAAGGTCGTTGAGCATGGACATCATGTCGTACTCTTCGTCCACAAACTCAATTTTTCCAGATTCGATCTTGGAAAAATCGAGGATATTGTTGATCAGGGTCAAAAGGGAAGCGCTGGAATTCTTGATGTTCGTCAGATAGTTGCGGTCGGTCCTGTTCCTGCAGTTGCGCAGCAAGATCTCCGTCATGCCCACAATGGCGTTCATGGGCGTGCGGATATCGTGGCTCATATTGGACAGGAACTCGCTCTTTGCCTTATTGGCCTTAACGGCTTCCTCGCAGGCTAAGTCCGTCTCCTTGATCTGCTTTTTCGCCACCTCATAAAACAGTACGAACACCATCAGGAACATCATGAACATGGCGCCCATGGAGAGCAGAAATGCCTTTGTCCTCTGGAGATCCAGCTCCTGAATGATATCGTCAATGGTATTGTAGGAGGTGACTGTGATCAGATACCAGTCCGCATAGTCTAAGGGCGCGATGTATAAATACTTTGTCTCATCGCCCACGGGGAGCATGATCGTATAGTCGAGCCGGGCCTCGATGGCATTTTCCAGCTCGGCCACATAATCATCCGTGGTCTTCTCCCTGCTGCCGGTAATGATATCGTACTGGCGGTCATAAAAGTTGTTCTGGGGCACCGATTCCCCCTTGATGACAAAGTCACCGTTGCTGCGTATGATGTAGGAATAGGTATCCGCATTCCTGTCTCCAAGATCCAGCATATCGCTGACAAAGCCGATATCGATCCCTCCTACCAGGGCAATGCTCCTATTCCCGTTCTGCATGGGATAACTGCAGGGATAGCCCAGCATCACAATGCCCTCCTGCTGCGTTGGGGGCACGGCCCAGGCAATATTTTTGCGTCCCGTGCTCAGAGACGCTGTAAAATCCTCCAGATCCAGGACCGCCAGATCGCTGTCGCCGAACAGCACATCCATGTTCCCCGCCTCATCCATCAGGCCGAGGAAGCGGAATTTTCTGCCCCGGCCGCTGGCGATCATGGCATCCCGCAGCTCCTCCCCCTGCATGTCGCCGTCCGGGGGCATAGTCCTCACAATACTCTCCACCTGCGACAGCTTGATATCGATCACCGCCTGGAAGTGATTGGTGATCTGTATATTCATTCTCTCTATGTAGAAATTGGCAATGTCCATGGTGGCGTCAATATTTCTGTCTTTCATCCTGCGCATCAGCCCAAGAAAAATACTGACACTGATCATGATCACCACAAAAAAACCGATCAGCAAAAGCCGGAAGCTATTCTTTCTCCGGTATCCTGTCTCTGGTTTCAGCGCTTCTTCCTTTTTCCTCATACCTACACCCCTCGCACATCCCGGGCCTGCCCGTGATACCGCGCCAATAAGCAGTTCGAAAGCTTACTTTCATCGCTCTGAAATCATGAGTTCACAAAATCATGGATT
>CANRMK010000188.1 GCA_947631715.1 uncultured Acetatifactor sp. | reverse complement strand
GTTCCGATGATGACCGCCATCAGGACGCCCAGAGCATCCCTTGAAAATTCGATGATTCCGCTGTTCCAGGCCGTTGTCTGTATCTGCTGCGTGCCGACGCAGACAGCAAAGATACAAAGTGCCACAAGGAGGCTTTGCACATTTATTTTATGCTGTTTTCCGGCATGCTCTTTCCTCTGATTCATAGCTGTTATTTCTGTTTCTTCTCTCTCCAGGCCTTCATGAACCGGGTATATGCCATGACACTGTCTCTCTCCTGGGGCTCCAGTTCCAGAATCGAATCCGTAAAATCCTTCAGGGTAAATTCCTGTGTCACTTTCTGGTTCAACTGCCTGGCGTCCCCGCGGAATTCCGTCCTCCCCAGCAGATAATCCGTGCTGACCCCAAAGAAATCGGCCAGCTTGTGTACCATAGGCAGATCCGGGAAGTGCACCCCGTTCTCGTAATTCGAGATCGTTCCCACCGAAACATTCATGGCCGCCGCCAGTTCTTTCTGCACCAGATGCCTCTCGCGGCGAAGTTTTTCAATCATTTCTCCTATCCCCATAACGTATGCCCTTCTTTCATTTGCAATTTGGTTTATATAACTTAAATTCTATTTTAATACACTTCATCAACTGTGGCAAAAGTTTTTAGATGAACAATAAAAAAACTTTGTTTTCAGCCAGAAATTTATCTACATTAATTTCCTACGGCTGATAAGTTTTTACGATCTCTCTGACCAGCCCCCTTACATCCTCTGTTTCCTGCTTGACCGCCTTTTCCAGCCCATCCAGCTGCCTTTTAAGCTTCTCCTCATCAAATTCAATGGGTTTTCCTATATAGATCATTTTGTTTGCCGTCTTCTTTAATCCCTCCTCGTCCATCAGCAGTTCTTCATACATTTTTTCCCCCGGTCTCAGGCCGGTGAACTGAATCTGAATATCCTCTCCTACCCTGTAGCCGGACAGCTTGATCAAATTTGTGGCCAGATCCAAGATCCTGACCGGTTTCCCCATATCAAGCACAAAGATCTCCCCGCCCCGGGCATACGCTCCCGCCTGCAGCACAAGGGACACCGCTTCCGGAATCGTCATAAAATAGCGGATGATCTCAGGATCTGTGACCGTCACCGGTCCTCCCTCTGCGATCTGCTTTTTAAACAGCGGAATCACACTGCCATTGCTTCCCAGCACATTTCCGAAACGCACAGCCACAAAATTGGTCCTGGAATGCTGGTTCATCATCTGGATCACCATCTCGCAGATCCGCTTGGATGCACCCATGATATTCGTGGGGTTCACCGCCTTATCCGTAGAGATCAGCACGAACTTCTCCACCCCGTACCTGTCCGCGGCCATGGCCGTCTTATAAGTGCCGAACACATTATTCTTAATGGCTTCATTGGGGCTTGTCTCCATTAACGGCACGTGCTTATGGGCCGCCGCATGATACACAATGTCGGGGTGATAGTGGGAAAAGATCCAGTTCATCCGGTTGGTATTGCGGACAGATGCGATCAACACCTCCAGATTCAGGTCAGGATATTTCCTCAGAAGCTCCTGCTGGATCTCATAGGCATTGTTCTCATAAATGTCCACTACGATCAGCTGCTTGGGCGAATGGGCCGCTATCTGTCTGCACAGCTCGCTTCCGATAGAGCCCCCTCCGCCTGTGACCATGATCACTTTCCCACTGACGTATCCAAGGACTTCTTCTGTATTGATCTCCACAGGCTCCCGCCCCAGCAGATCTTCGATCTCCACCTCCTTCAGCTTGGAAACGGATACATCGCCGTTAATCAGCTGATACATTCCCGGCAGTGTCCGCAGTCTGCAGCCGGATTCCTTGCAGATATCCAGGATCTCCTTTCTCGTCTGCACCCCCGCGGAGGGAATGGCAAAGATGATCTCATCTATCCCGTACTGGCGCACCGCGTCCAGGATGCTCTCCCGGCCGCCTACAATAGGCACTCCCCGCAGCAGCTTTCCATGGCATCCGGGCTGATCGTCGATAATGCATTTTGCCTGCAGGTTCAGGTACTGACTGGTCTCGATTTCCTTTAGGATCATATTCCCTGCAGCCCCGGCGCCGATAATCATAGCATTAATTCCCTGGCTTTTCCCCGTAATGGATGTCCTTTTTTGATTCAGGATCCGCAGGATCCTGTAGCCGAACCGGGTTCCGCAGATCAGCACTGTCAGCAGGAACCAGAACAGCACATAGTAGCTTTTCGGCATCCTCTGGCCCGTTACATCGCAGAAGATCACCTGGACCGCCGAAGAACAGCTGGCCGCCAGTACCACATTGATCAGTTCGTTGGCGCTTGCATACCTCCAAACACTTTTATACAGCTTCCATATCACCTGAAAGAAAAGGGTGATAAGGATCATCGGGACCAGTATGTGTTCCATCCGTTCCAGATATAAGCGGTCTATGCTGCCGAATGAAAATTCAAACCGAATATACAGTGCGCCGAAAGATGCCGCCATGATCGACATGATATCCAGCAGTACCAGCGCTATGATCCTGCTGGCCGGTATCTTAAGAAATTTCGGTGTTTTATCCATGTCACTTGCCTTCCCGTAAATACTCGCCTGGCGGGAAGCTTTGCCGTTCCCGCTCCCGCTCATTGTATCACATCTTACAGTTTTTGTCAGCCTTATGATTTCTCAGCCGCCTGTGCAGCTTCCGGACTCCCCTGGGGGACACTGCGAACAGCGTGTGGTACAGCTTGTTCTTCCCCGTCAGAATAGGATTTCTCATGGCCTTTCCCCAGTTTCTGCGCAGATATGCCACAACGCTTCTGTACGGTTCATTCTCCCTTGTCATTTGGGAGATGGGAATGTGCAGAAGATATTCCAGGCGCTGGAACACCCCGAAGCGGAAAGATACCTCTAACAGCTCCGAATATTCTTCTGCGGTCATTCGTTCCACCATGTCTGCATTCTCCACACAATCCCAGTACACTCTGGAAAAGGTCTCCCGGTCCGCTTTCCTGGAGTTGCTGCCGATCCGGTAGAACACATGGTAGGCCTGTCCCGGCAGGGAGACCAGGCTTCCTATCCGCGGCAGCATGCACACCAACAGATGAAAATCTTCATTGAGCTTCCCCGCCGGAAATTCCATGCCCTCAAAGAGCTCCCGCCGGATCAGCTTGGTGCAGAAGGAGCAATCCCCCCTATGCATCAGAAGCTCCCTCAAAAAGTCCCTGCTCTCCCAGATCTCGGCTGTCTCGGGCGCCTTACAGATATCCGGCAGCAGGTTTCCCTGTTCGTCGATCTCATTCCGTCCGATCTGCGCCGCAGGCACATGGCATTCTCTGATGCCCCGGTACAGCCTCTCATACATATCCGGCTCTATATAATCGTCGCTGTCCACAAATCCTACATACTCTCCGGACGCATGGCCCAGTCCCAGATTCCGCGCCGAGGAGGAGCCGCCGTTTTCTTTGTGCAGCGCCTGGATCCTGGAATCTTCCTCCGCAAGCCTGTCACAGAGCTCTCCCGTGCCGTCCGTGGAGCCGTCGTCCACCAGAATGATCTCCAGCTCCCGATAAGTCTGGGCCGTTACGGAGCGGACGCATCTGGGCAGATAATCCATGATATTATAGACCGGTATGATCACAGTGATCAGAGGATTCTCCCTTGGCATTTCCTATCTCCCGTTCCTGTCCATAGCTTCTAATCGTTCCATTTCCCTGCACGCCCGTCCCGCCTCTCTCTCCCACAGTACCGGCGCCGGGGCGCAGGGAGAAAGCTTTCCGTGAAAGCAGCTGTCTGCGGCTTCTGCGTTTTCTCTCAGGGAAGGGTCCCTAAGCAGGCTCTCCGCCAGCCGGATCAATCCAGCCGCCGCTTTTTCCGCATTCCACACCTCCGTGATGGTGCGGTAAGCCTTAAGCCCCAGCCTGCAGCAAAGCTCCCGGTCCCCGGTCAGGCGCTCCGCATGCCGGAACAGCTCCTGCTCATTTCCGTCCCGGTAGATCAGGCCGTTTTCACCGTGGGCGATCAGGTAAGGAGCCGCCCCGATCATATGGTCCGCCACCACTGCGCATCCGCTGTTCATGGCTTCATTGGCCACGGCCCCCCAGCCCTCCTGCCTGTCGCTGGTGATCAGGAAAATATCCGCCTTTTCCATGCGTCTGCGCACCTCCTCCGGCGGCAGGAACCCGGAAAAGCTCACCTGGTCTTCCAGTCCGTACCGGCTCCTGAGTTCCTCCTGGCGGCCCTTTCGTTCCCCGTCCCCCACGATCTCCATGTGGAACGGGAGCCCCTTTTCTTTCAGATATCTCGCCGTCTCCAGGGCCAGCTCCGGATGCTTCCAGCCGATCATCCGGCCCGCCCAGAGAAGATAGGGCACACGGGAGGTCTCTTCCCCACAGGAGGTATCGTTCCAGCCCTTTCCGGCCATGAGCGCATCTGTGTCATACTGTCTGGTCTCCGGGAAATATCCCCAGCAGAACATTTTCCCCGGATACGCCCTCACCAGGCGAAAATCCGAGGGCACATAAGCCCCGGCGCACAATAGGTACACCGGGCGGTTCCGGTATCGGGTGTGATCCAGGTATTTCCTCCTAAGCCCCCTGGGAGATACCGCTTTCCACTGTCCTGTCTTGTACAGGCGTTCACTGATCCGGATCACCGGCTTCCCCGCCTGCAGACGTTCGCTGATATAGCTTTCGTCGTCTGTCCCCCCGAACAGCGCCACGTCGCAGTCCATTACAAGCTTTCGGCAGGCTTCCGGCTCTTCGTACCAGCGCCTGACGTAAGAGGGGCTCTCCCCGCTATGCCACCCCATCCTGACCCTTTCCTCCTCCATGGCTTCCGTCTGCAGGAACGAGAACTGTCCCTCCAGCATCGCATGCATGGCATTGCAGAACGGAATCTGGTGGTGATTGATATAATTTGACACAAAAACCACTCTCATGTGATATCCTTTTCCGCACCTGGCGCTTTCTCGTAACAGTTCAGCCCCCACCGTTGTATTCAGCCCGGTAATGTCGATGTTCTTCCGGCAGACCGTTGGAGCACGTCGG
>CANRMK010000187.1 GCA_947631715.1 uncultured Acetatifactor sp. | reverse complement strand
AATCAGCACAATCAGCAAAATATCCGGAGAGGGCAGATGCTTATTTATCCACTCGTTTGTATATTGCGCTCCGATATAGTATTGCAGGAGGACATACTCATTTTCGCGGGTGACAAACAAATATCCTTTTTTCAGGGTTCGGTCGCCGGCACCTGTGGTCGCATAATGTTTGGCCTGCTCCAAATCGTTTTCATCTAAAGCGGCATCAATAAGCCGGTAGTTTTTATCAAACAGAGCATATTTAATCCCCGCCGGTATCTGAACATCGTAAAAATCGGGCGTAGATGCGAGAATCGGCGCAAGTTCTTTCGCCCTGATATTCTTAATGTGGGTGGCAATCGTAGAATCATCGCTTTCCCCCGTCCAAGCTGAAAACAGCCTCGTATATCTGTTCTCGTGTAAATACCTGCCCTTTATTACGGGCAAGAAATTCACAGATCATGTATTCACTTTAGATTGTAACTTAACTTGTCAATACCGCTCTCTGAAGCAGGTCATTGATTACGCCAATATCCTCTATCTTGTTTATCCCAAAACATTTTTTGCCTGCATCCTTGATAGAGGCTCCGATATGATAGGCAGTGTTTCCGTCAATTATCATAAATCTGTCATGAAACGCTGTTGTATGCTTTACTGTTAAATTTGGATACTGTGCGTTAAAATTTGCGATATCCTGTGCTGTCAGTCTGGCGCTTGGGAGAGTGTAAAATGTCACATCCACGCCGTCCTTTTTCTTTGCCAATATATTCAGTGTCACAATATCCACATATCCGTCAATCAGCACAATGGTCTTGTCAGCCTGCTTCACTATATCTGCCATCAAGCTGAAGGCATCAAATATCTGCCCATTGAAGAAGATCTTCTGGTTATCTTCTTCATGGGCGGATATGTACTTAAATACTTGTGCCAACTGTTCTTCTGTTTTTTTCTCAAACGCTTCTCTTTTCATATCCGATTCAATCTGACGAGTTTCAATATTATTCACCTGTTTAAACAGATACATAGTATCAGCCATGTATCTGCGGATTTCAACAAACGTGTCCATAATGTTGATGCTTACCTGAACAGCAACATCACTTTTCAAGACAGAAGAGAGCATTGCGATTCCCTGCTCGGTGAAAGCATAAGGCATAAACCGTCTGCCGCCATAATTGTCCCCTGAACTTGAAATCACATTTTGTGATCTCAGGTTTTCAAATTCTTCCTTCGTTAATTGAAATCTGAATCTTTCCGGAAACCGGGATATATTCCTTTTAACTGCCTGATTCAATATTCTTGTTTCCACACGATACAGCATTGCCAGGTCACTGTCTATCATAACTTGTTTCCCCCTGATTACATAAATCAGTTTCTGTATCTACTCAGTGTTTGCTTCGACCGCAACCGGTAGATTATTATTTTCTGCCAAAAAATCTCCTCTCCAAACTTGAAATCACAATTTGTGATTTCAAGTTCAATTCATGTCTGTTTTATCTCAACTTGAATTACTTAACTGGTTCCCCAGATTTGAGGTCGCAATTTGCGACCTCAAAAAAAATTATATCATCTCACCTATCTGCGCTCAACAACAATTTGCTAAAAAGTTGCTATTGTTGCTGGTTCCTGAAGATGATGCTGTCCGACTGCTGAGCCACAAATTGGAGGGATTGGATTACACTTTGCTGTACCAGGCTTACTCTGTCAAAGGCAGAAATCCCGCAGTGGATCCTAAGACCATGTTCAAGATACTGACCTACGCCTACTCACAAAACATCTACTCTTCCAGAAAGATCGAGAGTGCATGCAGGAGGCGGTGCAGCTGGTGAACCAGGAATACATGCAGGCATTTGCGGTGACAAAAGGAACATGCTCACAGGATCTGCAAAGGTTACTGGATTTCCTGGAAGGATACTGTGAACAGCATGCCGTCGTATCTGTATACGGCAGGGGGAAAAGCAAGAGCATCGTAAGCGCAGAGTTTATTAAAGTATGCCAAAAACAGGGACAAAATCCACAAAAAGAGATCTTGTTCCTGTTGCTGTTCACAAAAGAGAGGGAGCATCGCTCCATAACTATAAATTAGTTATTTTGCAACAGCCCCTTTCCTATATATCCAATTTCAGCATAGAAAGTATAAACTATTCACTGGTACCAGATGCATCCGATAACTATATTACCCCTTTTTCCCTTATTATTTCAAAAGTTCCTCAAGGCTATTTTTTTCATGAATACAGTCTCATCAATAATATCAAATTTTGACCATATTCTATCCTCAAAATGGTACACAATAAAATCATTTTCTCCACAGTCCACCAATGGTATCATTCTCTTTTCTTTAAATGCAACGTGAAGATCCTTCTCTGCATCGACAATCTCATCATACGAAAGAACCCTGCTGTCGTCATCAAGAAAAATTGGCTCCTTTGCGTTTGAAACTATCTTTAGAATAATTTCCGGAAGATCGACTGTATATATAGATTCAACCTTGTCCGTCTTTTTCTTATCCGATTTAACACCTGCCAGACTGCGTAAATACTCTTTTCCTGTCATCATTCCATTCCTCCTAACATCCGTTCAAGTTTACTGTATGGGCTATCCGGTGCATGAACTCCCTGTTTATCATAATGAACCTCTGCATTAAGCGGTGTAATATTGCTCGCCTCATTCTTACCACCCATGCCGAGCGGCTGGATATGGTGAGCATCATAGTCACTGCCTGCCTTCCGAATCAGTTTACCATTAGCTGAATATATATCATGCTCATACTTAGGCCAAGGTCTTCCGTTTGCCTCCTCCCATTGATGCTTAAGCTGCGCTTTATTATCAGAGAACTCCTCACGCATCTCCGCATTCTCTTCTGGAGTTCTTTTCTTAAGATCAGATGCTTCAAACGGCTTGTCCGGAATTGTATCAGGACATTCTGATTTCGCCTTTAAGTCTCTGAAATAAGGCTATCACGTGACAGAAGCCTGCGTACTGACTAACAGCGATCATCCGGTCAGTATCTTCTCCAAGATCCCTTCTTCCAAAGAAAAGAATTTTACCTCCGTCAACGACATCACTTTCGCCGCCATGGAACGCGGTGCAGCCCTGTTCGGTTATCTGAATCGGGCAAAGCAGAACAGTTCCCCTCATAAGCCCGATCCTAATGGGGCTTATGAGAGTACTCTCATTTTCCGGTTTCCTGTCTGGTTTTTCCAAACGATAACCACAAAATATCCCCGGAAACTGTTTTTTCTTAATTTTATTGCAAAATGCGGAAACTCAAGGTTTGTCCGGCAGACCCAGCATCATTTCCCGTACTTTTAGATTTTCGTATGCGGTCAGATTTCCGTACAGAGGCGGTGCCCGCCCCATTCGGTCCCAG
The DNA here is from genome assembly GCA_947631715.1 of uncultured Acetatifactor sp. Lineage (GTDB taxonomy): Bacteria > Bacillota > Clostridia > Lachnospirales > Lachnospiraceae > Acetatifactor. The sequence goes on along the minus strand of CANRMK010000187.1, from coordinate 1,710 downwards.
CAATTCATAGATGGAATTTCTCTGAATGTGCAGAGACACGTTGTTTACCGCCATCTGTCCTCTGAAATTTTTGCAGAGGGCGGTTGTTTTCAAAATCGTATCCATATCTTTTTGCCCTTTCTTTTGATTGTAAAGATAGGGTACAGGATAATTTTGAAGATTTCATAAAGATTGCGAAAAAGAAGAAACAGGCCTGCTAATGACATTGGAAAAACGGCGTTTCCTCTCGGAAACAAAGAAAGCCGGCATTGACAATAATAGCAACAATTCGTATAGTAAATAATGCAAGGACTACAGCTGCAATCAGTTTTCAGACGGAATGTAAAAAAGCAAGTACAACATCTATAAAGCGCGGGAAGAAGAATACATCTGGTGATGAAGATCAGGAAAATTAAAGGACGGTGACAGAGAATGTCCAAGAACAAGAAACCGGAAGCAAACGAGAATAAACTGCAGATTCGAAACAGCACAGTTGACTTTCTCGTATTTACAAAAGACTCCCACGAAGAAGGAATCGAAGTTCGTGTACAGAATCATGATGTATGGCTGACGCAAAAGGCGATCGGCCAGCTTTTCGATGTGGACAGAAGTGTTGTCACAAAGCATTTGAAAAACATCTATGAAAGCGGCGAATTGGACGAATCCACAACTTGTGCAAATTTTGCACAAGTTGCGGACAACGGAAGAACGATCCGGCCCGTATGCGCTTGTGTTTTGGCTTTCAAAAGCCGTTATACTTTGAAAGTTGCTTTTTTGCGCTTTTGCAGTATAATGTGACTGTGCGGAGGTACCAGTATGGGATTGTTCGATAAGCTAAAAGGCAAAAAGAAAACTGCGGATAGAAGTATCCCCACAGCCATAATTCCCATAAAGATCAGTCCTGTCTTCAGGCTGTAATTACCGGCCATGCAGATGACCAAACTCCCGGCCATACAGGCAATCCACACATAACTGCCAATTCCCAGCATATTCCGCAGGGTATCCCTGCCCTGCTTTTTGAAAATGGCAATTATATTTTTCATGTTATTGCAGCCCCTTTCCTGTCAGTTCCACAAAAACCGTCTCCAATGTCGGCTCGGAGGAATGGATGGACCGAATCCTGTTCTGCTCCAGATATTTCTTGACCACAGGGGCAGAAGCGCTGCTGTTGTCCAGCATCAGTTCCGTATCGTCCGTAAGCGTGATATGAAGCTTATTCAGGTGATCGTATTTCCTGCATAGGTCCACAGGCCTTCCCCGCTCTATGATATTGCCCTTGTGCAGTAAAATAACATAATCGCAGATACTTTCCACTTCAAACATATTATGGCTCGTTAGAAAGGGAGTCCACAAATGCCTGGAATATTTTCCTGCTGTTCTGGTCTGTTTTGTAGGAATATTCCGGGTGCCACTGCACAGCCCATAGGAATTTTTGTGACGGCATATACAGGGCTTCCGCAAGCCCGTCCGGAGAAAACGCCATTATTTTAAGTCCCGGTGCAGGTCTTTTTACCGCCTGATGGTGATAGCTGTTGACCGGCAGAGATTCCGTCTTCAGGCATTCCTGCAATGGGGAGCCCTTTACCAGTGATACCTCATGGGCGGGCACATGGTACGGAGCACGCTGATGATGCTCTATATCTGACGGGTGCTGGAGAGGCAGGTCCTGGTACAGAGTGCCCCCAAGCGCAGCATTGATAAATTGTATGCCTCTGCAGATTCCAAGTACAG
>CANRMK010000186.1 GCA_947631715.1 uncultured Acetatifactor sp. | reverse complement strand
GACAGGAGGGCAGAAAGCATGAAGGACTGGAAATACAGAAAAAGAAAACAGGAGAAAACGGACAGCCTGACCACGGAGGATACCGGGAGACGGCAAAAAGCGCTGACGGGTTCTTTTCCGGCTAAGGTTTTGGCCTTTTTCCTGCTGACGGTAAGCAGCTTTCTAACGGCGGTATCAGGCATTGGGTGTGCGGTCGCACTGGCCTGTGAGATATATGACAGAGGGTTTGCGGAGGTGTTTCAGGAGTCCGCTTATTATGAGTACCGGGAGGCTGCTCATGAGCTGAGCGCCCTGCTGCAAAACGGCGGCTGCACATCAGGCGAGATCATGAATTTCTACAGCGCAGGAAACACGGATGTGGATATTCTAAAGATAGAGGATGGACAGCCGGGGGCGGTGATCTGGGGAACCAACAACGGAGCCTATGCATCGGCTTATACCATGGATTTTTATATGGAAATAGAGGAAATCCGCATTGACAGCAAAGTGTATGGCGGCCCGGGCAAATATGTTTTCCGGGTCTATGCAAAGCCCGGGCTTCCCAAATATGACAATTTGCGTCGAATCTTCCGGATTTTGTCCCTGCTGTACCGGTTCCGCTTCGGGGTTATCTGGGCAGCGCTGACGGGGGCGGCCGTGACCGTACTGTGCTTCCTTTTCTTAATGTGTGGCGCCGGCCGCAGCAATCGGGCGGAGACATACTCCTTTCAGGGTATCTGGCTGGATCTGCTGGCAGGCATCTCTCTGGGGGGACTGGGAGTATTGTATCTCGTAATGTTCGAGTGGGTAGAAATGCTTTTCGATGTGGAGGATTCCCTTTTTACAGCACTTTTCTTGAGCGGCGTGGCAGTGTCAGCGGCTGCACTTTGGCTGACTTTCTGCGCCTATCAGGCGGCGATCACCATAAAGCGCGGGAAATGGTGGAAAAGGACTCTTACCTATGAGACGCTGAAATTTGTGCACAGAGCGTTCATCGCTTTGGGCAGGGGGTGTGCAGCTGTTTTGCTGCGGCTTCCCATGATCCCGGTCACTCTGGCTCTTTTCTTCGGCATTTCTCTGTTGGAGTTCGTGGGCTGCTCGTACTTTATTATGGCAGAGGAGGGAGTGGCGCTGTGGGCCTTGGAGAAAGTGGTGCTGTTTGTACTGGTGCTCTATACGGCGCTGAGCTGCAGCCGGCTTCTGGAAGCCGGAAAGGCCCTGGCGGAGGGGCGGCAGGATCACAAGGTGGATACCTCCGGTATGATCGGCGCTCTGAAAAAGCATGGCGAGAACTTAAACAGCATCGGCCAGGGCATTTCCAGAGCGGTGGAGGAGCGGACGAAGAGCGAGCGCCTTAAGACAGAATTGATCACCAACGTATCCCATGACCTGAAGACTCCGCTCACTTCCATCATCAACTATTCCGGGCTGATCTGCGAGGAAAAGACAGAAAATAAAAAGATCACAGAGTACTCTCAAGTGCTCCTGCGCCAGTCTGGGCGCCTGAAAAAGCTGCTGGAGGATCTGGTGGAGGCGTCCAAGGCGGCGACAGGGAATCTGGAAGTGAATCTGGAGCCCTGCGAGGCGGGAGTGATCCTGTCCCAGGCGGTGGGAGAGTACCAGCAGAAGCTGGAGGAGAAAAAACTTCTGCTGCTGGTTTCCCAGCCGGAAGAGCCGGTGCGGATCCTTGCGGACGGAAGACGATTGTGGCGGGTATTCGACAATCTGCTGAGCAATATCTGCAAGTATGCCCAGGAAAATTCCAGAGTCTACCTGAGCGTGGAGGTGCGGGGCGGAGAGGTGCAGATCATTTTCCGCAATATGTCAAAATACGCCCTGAATTTTTCGGGGGAGGAGCTGGAAGAACGCTTTGTGAGGGGAGACCGGTCCAGGCATATGGAGGGGAACGGGCTTGGACTGTCTATCGCTAAAAGCCTGGTGGATCTGCAGAACGGGACCATGGAGATCGTCATCGACGGAGACCTGTTCAAGGTAACGATAGGATTTCAGGAGCTGAAAGCGTAAAAAGATCCTGCGCGGGCCAATGTGTCCGCGCAGGACGCATGCTGTATCGTCTGGGAAAGGCTGTGGGCGGGAGCGCCTACTTTGCGGAGAGGGGAGAATATTTCTCCTCGCAGTATTTACAGCGGTATATTTCCTTTACCGGATCTGCCAGGTAAAAAATGTGGGGCAATTCCTGCTCAATGGAGGTAATGCACCTGGGGTTGTGGCATTTGATCACATTTTTGATCTGGTTCGGCAGGGTCAGCTCCTTTTTCTCCACGATCTCGCCGTTCTTGATCACGTTGACGGTGATGCTGTGGTCGATGAAAGCCAGCACATCCAGATTCAGCATATTGATATCACATTCTACTTTCAGGATATCCTTTTTTCCTTTCTTGTTGCTCCGTGCGTTTTTGATGATAGCCACGGTGCAGTCCAGCTTGTCCAGCTGGAGGTGCTCATAGAGTTCCAGGCTTTTTCCGGCCTTGATGTGGTCCAGCACAAACCCCTCTTCGATCTTTCCAACGTTTAACATGATGCTCTCCGTTCCGCCGCTTTAAACGGCATATGCACTGAAGTCCCCGGGGACTTTCGTTTCACTGTTTCTGTCACGAGCTGCCGCAGGATCTTAGGCCTGCAGCGGGCTTTTTTCTTATTCTCTAGGCCAGTTCCAGGAGCGTCAGGATCAGAGCCATGCGCACATACACGCCGTACTGGGCCTGTCTGAAATAAGCTGCTCTGGGGTCGGAATCCACTTCGACGGAAATCTCGTTGACCCTGGGAAGAGGATGCAGGACCAGCATATCCTCTTTTGCAAGGGAGAGCTTTGCCGCATCCAGAATATAGAAATCTTTCAGGCGCACATAATCCTCCTCATTGAAGAACCTCTCTTTCTGCACCCTGGTCATGTACAAAAGGTCCAGCTGGGGCATCACGTCCTCCAGCCGGATCACCTCCTCATAGGAAATGTTTTTTTCTTTCAGCATGTCCGTGATATAATCGGGCACTTTCAGCTCCTCCGGGGAGATGAACAGGAAGCGGATATCCTCATAGCGCACCAGGGCGTTGATCAGGGAGTGGACAGTGCGTCCGAATTTCAGATCGCCGCATAGCCCGATGGTAAAGCCACCGAGGGATCCCTTGAGACTTCGGATAGTGAGCAGATCCGTAAGGGTCTGGGTGGGATGCTGATGGCCGCCGTCCCCGGCGTTGATCACCGGAATGCGGGATTTCTCCGCCGCCACCATAGGGGCGCCCTCCTTGGGGTGGCGCATGGCGCAGATGTCTGCATAGCAGGAAATGATGCGGATAGTGTCGGAAACGCTCTCGCCCTTGGAGGCGGAGGAGGAGGCTGCATCGGAAAAACCGATGACCCTGCCTCCCAGCCTGGTCATGGCGGATTCAAAACTCAGCCGCGTCCGAGTGCTGGGTTCATAAAAGCATGTGGCAAGGATCTTTCCCTCGCAGGCGTGGGCATACTTTCCTGGATTATGCTCAATATCGCCGGCCAGGTCGAAGAGCCTGTCCAGTTCCTCCGTGGAAAAATCCAGCGGACTCATCAAATGTCTCATAGGTACCTCCTGTGGTCATACTAGATTGATATTCAGAAAAAGAGTCGAAGGTAAAACCCTCGACTCCGTTGTCTTAAGATTGATAGGATAACAGGTCTGCCACAGCCTTGCGGCCGGGAGCGGCAGGCGTTTCATCGGGATATCCAATGGCGATCAGAGCGGCCAGCTCCCGCTCCTCGGGAATCTCCAGCAGCTTGGAAGCCTCCTTTTCATCAAACAGTCCCATGATCACAGTGCCAAGACCCTGCTCGTAAGCCGCCAGGCAGAAAGCCTCGCTGGCCGCGCCTGCATCGTACATCTGCCAGTGGTCACCCTTGGGGGTAGAGAAAGAACCGTCTCTCTCATAACCGCAGCGGCCCTTGATAAAGGTAACAGCGATTACCATGGGAGCGCTGTCCATGATCTTTGTATTGCCGGACCAGTCGGTGCATTTCGCCGGAGCAGCCTTTTTTTCGCCCTCCACGGCAATATAGCGCGTGATCTGAGTGTTCTTCCAGCTGGGCGCATAGGAAGCGGTCTCGACGATCCGGGAAAGAAGTTCATGGGATACCGGTTCCTTTGTAAATTTGCGGATGCTTCTGCGGTTTCGGATACATTCGTTTGCAGTCATTGTGATGACCTCCCCGTTCGTTTTCCTTATGATACCACTTCCGGGGACGAGTTTCAATGGAAAAGTGGAAAAGTGGAATGCAAAGTCATAAAAAGTTAATTTGCCATTTGGAAGAGTATCTGGTATTATGGAAAAAAGAGTTATACCTATCAAATAAATTCGCAAAGCAAATAAATTTTCAAAGCGAATAAATTCGCTTGGAATGGAGATCAGTATGGAATTTACAGAGAGAAAACGCTGGCTGTTCTTAGGTCTTCCCTTTACGTTCACCAAGTACACGGTCAAGGAAGACATCATCACGGTGGATACGGGATTTTTCAGAACGGTGGAAAACGACTGTTATATGTATAAGGTACAGGACGTACAGCACAGCGCCACACTGGGAGAAAAAATATTCGGCCTGGGGACTGTGATCTGCTTTACCGGCGACACCACTCATCCCCAGCTGGTCCTCAGCCATATTAAAAACTCCAGGGAGATCAAGGATTTTATCCTGGAGTATTCGGAAAAAGCACGGCTGAAGAGACGCACGGTCAATATGCTTGACATTGGTTCAGGCGATATTGACGACATAGACGACGCGGAATAACGGCTTGAGTCGGGCAGTGGCTGCGAAAGATGCGCAGGGCTGCCCGAGTGTTTTGTCCCTGCCTGCAGCGAAACCTGATGGCTGACGGGAAGACCGGCGTGCAATCCGGCCCAGGGCTCAGGCCCTGGAATCGGAGTCTTTCCCTTTGGGTGAGGACAGCAGACGCTCGAACAAAAGCCCTGCTCCGAACCAGAAAGGCGCAAAATCAAGCCGGATCAGCCGGTTCACGTTCCAGCGGCTTCGGCTGTAGTCCCAGGGGCAAAGGCAATGGCGGGAAAGCAGCCTGCCTGTGAGATATTCCGCGGAAAAGATCAGGCTCATATAGGTAAGCCCTCTGAACAGGGCGGAGCGTCT
>CANRMK010000185.1 GCA_947631715.1 uncultured Acetatifactor sp. | reverse complement strand
CTCAGGATCCTCTGGAGGACAGATCCTCCTCCAGGCTTCTGGCGCTGGAGAAGAAAACAGGCCAGGTGTCCCACCATGTTTTCCGGGAGATCACAGACTTTTTGAAGCCCGGCGACTGTCTGGTGCTCAACGATACCAAGGTGATTCCCGCAAGGCTTCTTGGGGAAAAGGAGGATACGGGGGCGCATGTGGAGGTGCTTCTGCTAAAGCGTCTTCAGGGGGATATATGGGAGACGTTGGTGAAGCCGGGAAAGAAGTGCAGGCCGGGAGCGAGACTGTCCTTTGGGGGAGGAATTTTAAAGGCGGAGGTCTTAGAGACTGTGGAGGATGGAAACCGTCTGGTCCGCTTTGCCTATGAGGGCGTTTTTGAAGAGATCCTGGACCGGCTGGGCGAAATGCCTCTGCCTCCCTATATCACCCACAAGCTGGCGGACAAGAACCGGTATCAGACGGTCTACGCAAAATATGAGGGCTCCGCGGCGGCGCCCACGGCGGGCCTGCACTTTACGGAAGAGCTGCTTGGACAGATCCGGGAAATGGGCGTGAAAGTGGTCTTTGTGACACTGCATGTAGGGCTCGGGACATTCCGCCCCGTGAAAGAGGAAAATGTGACGGACCACCACATGCATTCGGAATTTTATCGGATCTCCCCCGAGGCGGCGGAGCAGATCGATCAGGCCAGGGCGTTGGGAGGCAGGGTGATCTGCGTGGGGACTACTGCCTGCAGGACCCTGGAGAGCGCTGCGGACGAGAGCGGGAGAGTGGCGTCCGGCAGCGGGAATACGGAGATCTTTATCTACCCGGGGTATCGGTTCAAGGTGACAGATGCCCTGATCACAAATTTTCATCTGCCGGAGTCAACGCTTTTGATGCTGGTCTCGGCGCTGGCAGGAAGAGAGAACGTGCTGCATGCCTATGAGGAGGCGGTCAGGGAACGGTACCGATTCTTCAGCTTCGGGGATGCGATGTTCATCTTTTGAACAGAGAAAAAGCATGCCTGAGATGGAGGCGGCACGGATAGAGGTGTATCAGACAGTAAATGACGAAAAAAATAGGTAATGAGACCGCCCGAAAACTTATGGTGACTGTGCCGGCCGTATGCCTGCTCCTTGTGCTCTATCGGATCATCTTTGGATTTTCCGCCCAGGACGCGGAGCAGTCCGGCTCGCTGAGCTTTCGGATATCGGAGGGGTGCGTGGAGCTTTTGAATGCCCTGGCAGGAAAAAAATGGGATGAAAGTCTTATGGAGAGCATGGCCCTGTATTTTGAGCATCCCGTGAGAAAGCTGGCCCATTTCGGGGAATATATGTGTGTGGGAATATTGGTGTACTTTATCTTAAGCCCATGGATGAAGCGGGGGAGAGCGCTGTATTTTCTGGTGACGGCGTGGGTATTTCTGTCGGGGGCTTTCGATGAGATCCACCAGCTCTTTGTGCCCGGCAGATACGGAAGCTTCGCGGACGTGTGCCTGGATACCTGCGGGGGCGTTTTCGGCCTGCTTCTGTGCCTGGGGGCAGTAAGGCTCCGAAAGAGAAGGTTGCGGGGCAGAGTGGCGTGCTAGCCCCGGATCCGCACGGGATATCCCGCCTCCTCCAACAGCTGGATGCCCTGGAGCAAGGAGGCTTCCTCATAGAATTCCACGAGCAGGACTCCGTCCTCAGTTTCTCGGTTATGGGTGATGGAGACGTTTTTGATGCTGAGCTGCCGGTCTGCCAGCAGATTGACAATGTGCGCCAGTGCGCCGGGACGGTCCGCAATGTCTATGTGGATACTGTAGGAGCGCTTGATGGGGCCGCTGGAGGCGCTGGAAAAGGAATCCCGGTATGCTCTGGCATCGTCAAAGAGCCGATAGAGCCGATCTGCGTCACCCCGGTCGATGGCGTCCTTAAATTCTGAGAGGGAGCGGATGTATCCCTCCAGCATGCAGGAGATGTTCTCCCTGTTCGTAAGGCAGATCTGCTGCCACATGACCGGGGACGAGGAGGCGATCCTGGTGATATCCTTAAAGCCGCCTGCTGCCACCATGCGCATGATGCCGTCCGGAGAATCGCTCTCCCGAATCAGGTTCACGAGAGTGGACGCCGCTACATGGGGAAGATGGCTGACGGCGGCCGTCACTCTGTCGTGCTGTGCGCAGTCCAGCACAAGGGGAATGGCGCCCAGCCCGCTTACGAACTGGCGGAATGCCTCCACCTGATCGTCCGGGACGCCGGGAGAGGGAGTCAGGATATAGTAAGCGTTCTCCAACAGCGAAGCCTTTGAGTTCCCATAGCCGATCCGCTCGCTTCCGGCCATGGGATGCCCGCCGATAAAGCGGTCTTCCAGACCTGCGCGGCGCACCGCCTTATGGATCCCGGTCTTTACGCTGCCCACGTCTGTCAGAATGCAGTCTTCGGACATATGCTTTTTGACAGCGGCAAGATTTTCATTATTTCTCTGGACCGGAGCGCACAGGAAGATGTAATCGCAGCTTCGGAAGCTCTCATCGATCTCCCGGGCGGTTCTGTCCGCCACACCCTCTTTTTGCGCAAGCTTTAAAGCTTCCTGATTCACATCATATGCAAGGATCACCGAATCCGGATAGAACTGGCGGACGGCTCTTGCGATAGAACCGCCGATCAGGCCAAGTCCGATAAAACCGCAGGTCAGCGACATAACAGATACCTCTCTTTACAAATTCCTCCCAGTCTTCACAGGTCAAAAAGACTATAACACTTTAAAGTATGAAAGTCAAGAAAAGGAAAGATTGGACCTCTTGCAAAATTCAACAATATTATCTTGTAAAAGCAAAGATTTTTTAGTAAAATACCCTTATGGGGGTTGAAAGTCCAGAAACGGATACGGCAATATACCCAAAAAAATCAAATCGGAGGAATCTCATATGAAAGTTTACACAACTGACAAGATACGCAACGTGGTACTTCTGGGACACGGCGGCAGCGGCAAGACCAGCCTTGCGGAAGCGATGGCTTATCTGTCCGGTATTACCTCCAGAATGGGCAAGGTGCCTGACGGGAACACCATCAGCGACTACAGCAAGGAAGAGCAGAAGCGCCAGTTTTCCATCAATACATCCGTAATCCCCATCGAGTGGGAGGGCTGTAAGATCAATATCATCGATACTCCCGGCTATTTTGATTTTGTGGGCGAGGTGGAGGAGGCGGTCAGTGCCGCAGGCGCTGCCATTATCGTGGTAAACGGCAAGTCCGGTATCGAAGTGGGCACTCAGAAAGCGTGGGAGCTCTGCGAGAAATATAAGCTGCCCAGGTTTGTGTACGTTTCCAACATGGACGTGGACAATGCTTCTTTCCGCCAGGTGGTGGAGGACATGACGAACACCTATGGGAAGAAGATGGCGCCCTTTAACCTGCCGATCCGTGAGAGCGAGAAATTTGTGGGATATGTCAATGTGATCTCGGAGACCGGCAACCGCTGGCAGGGCAAGGAGGTGGTGCCCTGTGAGGTGCCGGAGTACAATAAGGCCAACCTGCAGATCTGCCGCGACACCCTGATGGAGGCAGTGGCGGAGACAAGCGAAGAGATGATGGAGCGGTACTTCGGAGGGGAGACTTTCTCCGAGGCGGAGATCCGGGCGGCGCTTCGGACCAATGTATGCGACTGCAGCATTTTCCCCATGACCATGGGCTCCAATGTTCTCTGCCAGGGCGTGTACACTCTGCTCGACGATATTGTAAAATATATGCCGAGCCCCGAGAACCGCAAGGTGGCGGGCATCAATATGAAGACAAACGAGATCTACAATGCGGATTACGACTTCGCAAAGGCAAAGTCCGCCGTTGTGTGGAAGACCATCGTGGATCCCTTTATCGGGAAGTACTCCCTGATCAAGGTAAATTCCGGCGTGCTCAAGACCGACGATATGATCTACAATGTGGATAAGGATATCGAGGAGAAGATCGGCAAGCTTTACGTGCTCCAGGGGAATAAGCCCATGGAGGTGCCGGAGCTTCACGCGGGCGATATCGGCGCCCTGGCAAAGCTTACGGGGGCGCGCACGGCAGACAGCCTCTCCACGAAGGCCGTCCCTGTGAAATACGGCAAATTCGAGGTCTCCACGCCGTATACTTATATGCGCTATAAGCCGAAGAACAAGGGGGACGTGGATAAGATCTCCCAGGCCCTGCAGAAGATCACCCACGAGGATCTGACCCTCAAGGTGGTGAACGATTCCGACAACCGCCAGATGCTCCTCTACGGCATGGGGGATCAGCACCTGGAGATCGTGGTCAGCAGGCTCTTGAACGAGTACAAGGTGGAGGTGGAGCTGGACCGGCCCAAGATCGCATACAGAGAGACTGTGAAAAAGCAGTCTGATGTAGAGTATAAATACAAGAAGCAGTCCGGCGGCCACGGTCAGTACGGCCATGTAAAGATGCGCTTCAGCGCCTCCGGGGATCTGTCCCAGCCCTATGTATTTGAGCAGGAGGTAGTGGGAGGCGCCGTTCCCAAGAATTATTTCCCGGCTGTGGAAAAAGGACTGCAGGAGTCGGTACTGAGAGGGCCTTTGGCGGCTTACCCGGTGGTGGGCGTAAAGGCGGTGCTCTACGACGGATCCTATCACCCTGTGGACTCCTCCGAGCAGGCGTTCAAGATGGCTACCATTCAGGCGTTCAAGAAAGGCTTTATGGAGGCACAGCCCATTCTGTTAGAGCCCATCGCCAACCTGAAAGTCACTGTGCCCGATTCGTTCACCGGTGACGTGATGGGAGACCTGAACAAGAGAAGAGGACGTGTGCTTGGCATGAACCCTCTGTCCGGCGGCAGACAGGTGATCGAGGCGGATGTTCCCATGAGCAGTCTCTATGGATACTGTACCGACTTACGCTCCATGACCGGAGGCAGAGGGGAGTATTCCTATGAGTTTGCCCGCTATGAGCAGGCTCCCTCCGACGTGCAGGAGAAGGAGGTCGCGGCCAGGGCGGCCAAGGTGGCTGAAAACAGCGGCGAGGAATAATTCTCTCTGTCAAACAGTGGCGAGGAATAATTCTCTCTTGACAGGAGAATTGAAAACGGATAAAATAAAATCCAGTTTCGGCATATGGAAAAAACAATGACGGAGAAGAGTAGTAGTCCCAGGCTTTCAGAGAGCTGACGGCAGGTGA
>CANRMK010000184.1 GCA_947631715.1 uncultured Acetatifactor sp. | reverse complement strand
ATTTACACCATGGCGGCCTGGCTGGTGGTACTTTTGTTCCCTCATTTCCTGCTCTCTATCTTTACGGAGGATCCGGCCATGCTGGAAGCGGGAGAAAGAGCGTTACATTTGTACTTTTTTGGATTCTTTTTCATGGCATTCCAGTTCACGGGACAGTCTTCCTTTACAGCCCTCGGCTATTCAAAGCAGGCGATCTTCTTTTCCCTGTTCCGGAAAGCTGTGATCGTGGCACCGCTGACGCTGCTGCTGCCAAGACTTGGGCTGGGAGTGGACGGTGTTTATCTCGCAGAGCCGATTTCCAATGCGGTGGGCGGCCTGGCCTGCTTTGTGACAATGTATTTTGTGCTGTACCGGAAGCTGGGGCAGGAGGAGCCGGAAAGCGTAAAAAGGGAAGCGGGCTGAGATGAAAGGCGCAGCAGATATAAACCTGTGCAAAATGAAAAGACAGATGAAGGGAAGGGAATCGAACTATGAATGAGATCAGAACGGCCGTTATCGGTATGGGAAATATGGGAAGCAAGTATGCGGAGCTGATCGCCGGGGGAAAGATACCGGGAATGAGGCTTGCGGCAGTGACGAGAGTGCGTCCCGAGCGCTGGGAGAAGCTAAAGGGCAGCCTGCCGGAGGACTTCCCTGTCTACCCCTCTGCGGACGATCTGTACCGGGCAGTGGATCACGGAAAATTAAAGCTGGATGCGGTGGTCATCGCAACGCCCCATTACGCCCATGAAAAGCAGACAGTGGACGCTTTTTCCAGGGGAATCAATGTGCTGTGCGATAAGCCGGCAGGCGTGTACAGCCGCCAGGCAAGGCAGATGCTCGAGGCGAAAAAGCCCGGGCTGCAATATGCTTTTGTGTTCCATCAGAGAACGTTCCCCATGTACCGGAAGCTTCGGGAGCTGGTCCAAAGCGGCAGATACGGCAATGTGAAGCGCGTGAACTGGGTGGTGACGGACTGGTACAGGCCTGACGCATATTATCGGTCCGGAAGCTGGCGGGCTACCTGGGCCCAAGACGGCGGTGGAACGCTTTTGAACCAGTGTCCCCACAACCTGGATCTGCTTCAGTGGATCTGCGGTATGCCCGCACGGGTACAGGCTTTCTGCCACGAGGGGAAATATCACCCTATCCAGGTGGAGGACGAGGTGACGGCCTACATGGAATGGGAGAACGGGGCCACAGGCATTTTCATCGCCTCTACCGGGGAAGCGCCCGGAGTGAACCGCCTGGAGCTTTCCATGGATAATGGGCTTATTGTCTGTGAAAAGGAGGCCTTAAAGGTATGTGAGCTGGACGTGCCGGAACAGAAATACCGCCGGGAGTCGGAGGATCTGTTCGGGAAACCGGGAGGGGTCTGGAAAGATGTGGAGTGCGAGCCCGGCGAGGCCCCCTATGAGATCATACTGCGGAATTTTGCGGCCGCGGTCAGGGGAGAGGAAGAGCCTGTGGCTCCCGGGAGCCAGGCGGGAGACAGCCTCAGATTGTCCAACGCATTTTATCTTTCCTCCTGGGAAAAGAGAATGGTGGAATTGCCCCAGCCGGGGACGCCGCAGGAGAAGGAATTTGAAAAAAGATTCGAAGAATGGCTGGAACGGAAGAAAACAGTCGTATAAATCTTGCAATCGGACGCATTTAGGTTTAAAATAAATGACTGGTCTGACGCTTTAGGATGAAAATTTACAGAGGAAAGAGAAAGGAAGAAATCAGCCATGAGACATTTGACGGAGATCCGTTGGCACGGCAGAGGCGGCCAGGGGGCGAAGACTGCGGCTCTTCTGCTGGCGGATGTGGCATTTCAGGCGGGGAAGCAGGTGCAGGGCTTCCCGGAATACGGCCCTGAGAGAATGGGCGCGCCTATCACGGCCTACGACCGCATCAGCGACAATGCCATCCGGGTGCATTCCAATATTTATGATCCGGACTTTGTGGCGGTGGTGGACGATACCCTGCTGCATACGGTGAATGTGACTGCAGGCCTTAAGGAGGACGGGGGGATCCTGATCAACACCACGAGGCCGAAAGAGGAGATCCTGCCGCTTCTTGGAGGATATCCGGGGAAAGTCTATCTGCTGGACGCCAGGAAAGTGTGCATGGCCACTCTGGGAAAATATTTCCCCAATACCCCCATGCTGGCAGCCCTGGTGAAAGTTTCCGGCGTGATGGAGATGGATGTGTTCCTGCGGGAGATGGAGACGTCCCTGCAGCATAAATTTGCCAGAAAGCCGGAGGTGCTGGACGGCAATCTGAAAGCGCTGCGGCTTGCCGCAGAGGAGGTAGTGGAATGTCGTTAAAAGCGGAAAATATCAATGAGAGAACAAAATGGCAGGATCTGACGGAGGGACTGCAGATCCACGAACCGGCTACCTCCGGGCTGTTCTGCACCGGGGAATGGAGGACCCAGACCCCTGTCTGGAACAGGGACAAATGTAAGCAGTGCCTGCTCTGTGTGCCCTACTGTCCGGACAGCAGCATTCCGGTGAAAGAGGGGCAGAGACAGGAATTCGATTACGACCACTGCAAGGGCTGCGGCATCTGTGCCAGGGCCTGTCCTTTCGGAGCCATTGAAATGGACGGAAAATAACAGCTGTACGAGAGCGAAAGGAGTACATATGCCTACAAAAACAAGAATGTCCGGCAATGAGGCGGTAGCCCATGCCATAAAACAGATCAATCCCGATGTGATGCCGGCATTTCCCATCACGCCGTCCACGGAGATCCCGCAGTTTGTGGCTGCTATGATCGCGAACGGGGAGATTGACACGGAATTTATCCCTGTGGAGAGTGAGCACAGCGCCATGAGCACGGCAATGGGCGCTTCCGCTGCGGGAGCCAGAGCGATCACCGCGACTTCTTCCTGCGGTATGGCGCTGATGTGGGAGGTGCTTTATGTGGCGGCCTCCAGCAGGCTGCCTATCGTGATGGCCCTGGTGAACAGAGGACTGACGGGGCCTTTGAACATCAATGCGGAGCACTCCGACAGCATGGGAGCCCGGGACTCCGGATGGATCCAGATCTATGCCGAGAACAATCAGGAGGTCTATGACAATTTCCTGCAGGCTCACAGGATCGCAGAGCATAAGGACGTGCATCTCCCTGTGATGATCTGCCAGGACGGCTTTATCACCAGCCATGCGGTACAGAACATTATTCTTTGGGACGATGAGCCTATCCGGAAATTTGTGGGAGAATATGAGCCAGAGCATTACCTGCTAAAGGAGGACGAGTCTATGGCGGTGGGGCCTTACGCCGTTTCCCCTTACTGTATGGAGGCAAAGAAAGCCCAGGCAGAGGCTATGAAGCGTGCAGGAAAAGTGATCCTGGACGTGGCGGCGGAATTTGAGCAGATCACAGGGCAGCATTACGGATTTTTTGAGGGGTATCGGCTGGAGGATGCGGAGTATGCGGCAGTGGCCATCGGTTCCGTCTGCGGAACGGCCAAGGATGCAGTGGACCGGCTTCGGGACAGAGGCGTGAAAGCGGGACTTTTAAAGATCAGGGTCTTCCGCCCGTTCCCGGCGGAGGAGATCGGTGCGGCGCTAAAGCACTGCAGGGCCATTGCCATCATGGACAGGTCAGAGAGTTACAGCGCCCAGGGAGGCCCTCTGGGCGCGGAGGTGACGGCAGCTCTGTACAGGGCAAAGGCCGCCGCTGAGACTGTGAACATTATGTACGGTCTGTCCGGGAGAGACGTCCGGGTGGAGGATATGGAGACCGTGTATGAGACTCTGCAGAAAATGGCGGCTGGGGAGATCAGTTACCCTGAGTACCCCTATCTGGGGCTTCGGGCAGGAACCGACGATGTGCTGAATGTGTGAGAAGCTTCGGCACCGGGCCCATGGGAAGCCGCAGATTTTAGAGGCGGTCCTTGCGTGGAAGGATCACAGGAAACAGCAGGATACGAAAGGTCTTGAGAAAGGCAGGTTCAGTTGATATATGGAGCAGCAGGCATTTAATTTTAAGGAGATTCAGGGAAGACCGGAGCGGCTGGCACCGGGACATCGGATGTGCGCGGGCTGCGGCGGCACCATTGCGGTGCGGAATGTGTTAAAGGCGCTGCACCCGGGAGATAAGGCAGTGGTGGGGAACGCTACCGGCTGCCTCGAGGTGTCCACTTTTATGTACCCGTACACTGCGTATGAGGACAGCTATATCCACAGCGCCTTTGAGAATGCGGGGGCCACGCTTTCAGGTGTGGAGACCGCATACAGAGTGCTGAAAAAGAAAGGGAAGATTTCTTCCGAATATAAATTCATTACCTTTGGAGGCGACGGCGGTACTTATGACATTGGCCTGCAGTCTCTGTCAGGGGCTATGGAGCGGGGACATGACATGGTGTACGTCTGCTATGACAACGGCGCATACATGAACACGGGGACCCAGCGTTCCTCCGCGACCCCCATGTATGCGGACACCACCACTACCCCAAGCGGCACTGTCTCTCATGGCAAGCCCCAGGCCAGAAAGGATCTGGCGGGGATCCTGGCGGCGCACAACATTCCCTATGTGGGCCAGACTACCTTTATCGGCAACATGAAAGATCTGTATGTGAAAGCGGAGCGCGCCATCTATACCCCGGGAGCGGCGTTCTTAAATGTGCTGGCCCCCTGTCCCAGAGGATGGAAGTACGATACGCCGGACATTATGGAAATCTGCAGACTGGCGGTGGAGACCTGCTATTGGCCGCTGTTCGAGGTCATTGACGGGAAATGGATCTTAAATTACAGGCCAAAGAACAAGCTTCCGCTGGAGGATTTCTTGAAGAAACAGGGACGGTTCGCCCACTTATTTAAACCCGGCAATGAGGACCTGATCCAGGCGTTCCAGAAAGAAGTGGACAGAAGATGGGAAGAACTGCTTAAGCGGTGCGGGGAATAGGGTGACGGGGAATAAGGCGAGAAGACCTTTTCCAAAAAAACGCAGGACGGACAAGAAATCCGCCCTGCGTTTTGTTACATGAAATTCCAAATTCCGGGTTATTGGTCGGGGTGGGAATCGAACCAGGCCTTTACGACGTTCAGGACCACCTGGTGCCGTTTCGCCTGCATAGCGCCCTCCCTCCAGTAGTCTTTTGTCATCGCATACAGGAGGCGCGCAGCCTGAGCGTAGCTATTGATTCTGATCAGCTGGTTATT
>CANRMK010000183.1 GCA_947631715.1 uncultured Acetatifactor sp. | reverse complement strand
TTGGATGGTGGGGAGATAAAATTTTGGATGGTGATTATCTGTGTTTGGCAGATAGCCGCATTAAGAGATTAGATATGTCTATTTCACACTTTAAGTTGGACGAACTTGCTCAACTGGTTGCAAATATTCCAAATTTAGCAGGAGAAATAGCGAAACCTTACAAGGAATTTACTGTTACTGAAAGTGGAGAAACAACAACCTATTATATTCTTTGTAAAGGAAAGCGAAGGCTAATTAAGGGAAAAGATGATGATAAATTAAAAAAGTATTTAGAGGATTACAATAGCTTAGTTGAGAAATACAAGATGGAATAGATAATTTTAAATTTGCGAAACAACCATTTCCACAATCACAACTGAATAAGTAATACAACACAGCGTCAGAGCGTATAGAAACCAGCCTATACGCTCTATTTTTATGTACGAGGAGCAGAGAATATGGCAGAAACCAAAAAACGAGCAACAGCCCCACAGTTTCAAGCGAAAGTTGGGGAACACCACTTACACTGTCAAAGTGCATTTCAGTAAGGACACTGACAAAGCCTTTAAGGACAGAGTGCAAAAGCTGATTATCCATGAGTGCGTTGAAAAAAATGAGAAATAATCCACGTCAACACTTGACAACTCTTATCAGATGAGAAAACAGGGGATAAAACAGGCAAGAAAACAGGAGTGCGGAGGGTTGACAAAGGAGTGTGTTAGTCATATAATACAGTTATGAACCGTGTCATATAAATAATACGGTCTGAGATTTGGAAGACAAAGCCGCATCTGCGGCAGAGCGGCACGGCAAAGCGAAAAAATACAAAACAGCAAAGCAGCACGGCAAAGGAAGAGCATGGTCACTTTTGAGAAGTTTGTACTGGAGGACACGGGGCCCATCTACCTCCAGATCATACGGTATATCAAGCAGGGTATCGCCGCGGGCGCCATCGGCGATCAGGAAGAGATTCCTTCCAGGAGGGCTCTTTCCGCACTTCTCGGGGTAAATCCCAACACTATCCAGAAAGCCTATCATCTTCTGGAGGAAGAAGGGGTCATTACCTCCCGCTCCGGCGCAAAGAGTTACACCTGCGTAAACGGTGAGACCGTGGAGAGGATACGCCGGGAATTACTGGAGAGGGATACCGGCAGCTGGATCCGCTCCATGAAGCAGCTGGGACTTGATAAAGCGGAGGCGGTAAAGCTGGCGGAGGAGCTTTGGGATTAGCGTGGGAAGTCATTCTCGGAATATCCGATGTCTGATAGATGCGAAAGGAATGGGTTTTATGAACAAAGAGAGAAAGAAAGCAGGGCAGGGGCGGCGCACCGGCTCCGGCGGGATCCTGGCAAGGGAGATTTCCCTGTGGGCCCTTTGGGGCAGGAGAAGTATTTATAAGCTGGGCTTCTTGTTCCTCCTGATGGCATCGGCGGAGTTCCTGCTGTTTTGGAGGACGCTGGAGGGGCGCAGGCAGCAGGGGGCGGTTTACGATCAGAGCCAGAGTTTTGAGAAGATCTTTCAGTACAGCGGCGCGGAGATTCTGTTCGTGGCGGTCTTTTGCCTGGTGTGCCTGGTTCTGGGCTGGAATGCCTCCGGAGCCCGGGGGAGCAGGCCGGGCTATACTCTGGCGCGGCTGCGGGTCACGGGACGGCATTTGTTCTGGAGCCGGACGGCATACAATTTCCTGTGCCTGGTGCTTTTGTTCGCAGTGCAGATCGGGATCGTCCTTGGGATGTGCCGGATGTACCGTGAGAGGATGCCGGAGGAATTCCTGACGCCTCAGCTGGAGTTTCTGGCCTTTTATCGGGTGAGATTCTTGCACGGGCTGCTGCCTCTGGCCGACGGGGGAAAGTGGGCAAAGAATCTGCTGCTGTTGTCGGCTCTGAGCATGGAAGAGGCGTCAGAGGACAATCTGGGCAGAGGATACAAGAATCCAGTGTTTTTCCTGAGTATGGTGATATGCTGGGCGGCCACGGGAGACGTCGGTTTTCGAATCAGCGAGCTATGGCTGGAAGCGGTGCTTGTGATCGTGATCGTGGTAGCTGCAGTGCGGGGCAGGGGCGTCCAGGTCAGCGGGAAAGAGGAAGAGGAACCGGAGTCGGGACAGGAGGAAAAAGCGTGATAAGACCGGAAAAACTGTATCCGCCGGGGTATGAGTGGAAAAGGGAAGTCAGGGGACTAGGAGCGCTGGCAGCAATGGCGTCCCTTTACAGCCTGATCTATGTATTCCGGCTGGGAACTATGGTATCGAACCTGTATCAGTATGTGGAGGAAAGGCGCTTTTTAAAGGAGGGCGCTCTGGCGGAGAGTTTTGGGGCTCTTGCGGCGGGAAGCTGGGTGTTTTTTGCTTTTCCCCTGATGGATATCCTATTTCTGCCCCTGCAGCATTATTTCAGCTACTGGCGGCAGACCAGGAGCATTTACGTGATGCGCAGGCTGCCCGGGCGGGGTGTGGTGCTGAAAAGCTGTATTCAGGCCCCGGCGCTGTATTTGGCGGCCCTTGGGGCAGAGGCGGCGCTTTTGTACGGACTGTACCTGGGGCTGTATTTTCTTGTGGTGCCTGGGGAATGCATGCCCAGGTTCCTGTGAGAAAGGAGATCGACAATGCTGGAGATCAAAAAGGTAAGCAAGACATATGCCGGAAAGGAGGGGCCTCAGAAAGCCTTGGCGGAGGTGGAGCTTGCGCTGGGTCAGGGAGAGATCGTGGGACTGCTCGGGGAGAACGGCGCGGGCAAGACCACGCTGTTAAAGTGTATCCTGGGGTACCTGCCCTGCAGAGGGGAGATTCTGCTGGACGGAGAGAAGATCGGCCGGGACAACCTGGCAAGGCTTTCCTTTGCCACCTGTGAGCACTCCTTTTTCCCGAATCTGACGCCCTGTGAGCACCGGGAATTTTATGAGATGCATTTCGGAAATTTCCGCGCCGGGAGATTTGAGACACTCATGGATTTCTTTGAACTGCCCCTTTGCAGATCCCTCAAGACCTTTTCCGTGGGCCAGCAGAACCAGTTCGAGGTGATCATGGCCCTGTGCCAGGGCGCGGACTATATCCTGATGGATGAGCCCTTTGCGGGAAACGATGTTTTTAACCGGGAAGATTTTTATAAAGTGCTTCTGGGCATTTTAGAGCCCACGGAGACGGTGCTTCTGTCCACCCATCTGATCGGTGAGGTGGAGAATTTCCTGGGCCGGGCAGTGCTTTTGCGGAAAGGGAGGGTGGTGGGAGACATCACGACCCTTAAGCTGGAGGAGCAGGGGAAGAGCCTGATGGAATATGTAAAGGAGACGTATCAATACCGGCCTGACCGGGTGCAGAAAGCCCTGGAGGAAATCTTATGAAAAGAGCGTTATTTACGGCTGTGGTTCTATTTCTGCTGGCTTCTTTTTTCCTGGGGGCAGCCTGGGCGGCGGTGGACGGGCAGAAAGAGGAGATACTGATCACGGAGCACACCCTGGAGGGAGACCCTGAAAAGGCGGCGGGCCTGACGGTGCGGATGGTTTCCCAGTGGCAGGATCATCTGGTGTGGGACACCGCCTATGGGTGGGGCAGCGGGAAGCCGGAGAGCCGTTTTGCGTTTTACAGTATGGAGAAAAGCTGGCCAAAGCAGGATACGGGCAGTCTGGAGCTTTCCTGTACCACCAACTGGGGGACGGTCCGGGTGGAAAGCGGGGAGGAGCCGGTTTACGGGGAAGCCTTTGAGGAGGGGAAGATCTCCCTGGCCGCTGCGGTAAACGGCGTTGCAGGCCGGACAAAAGCGGGGGAGCGCCGCACGGAAACAGTGGCTTTGAGAGATTATTATCCCTATTACCCGCTGGAACTGCAATTGAACAAGGACGGCTTTGACGTATATTACGATTCGGAGGACGAAGACTGGGAGGTCTTGACCGATTATTTCCGGATCCCCGTGGACGAGAACCATAGGGAGGAGATCACTGTGGAGAAGAACGAGGCCGGAGAAGTGACCCAGATCCAATGTTCTGACCAGAGCGAGACAGGAATCTGGGGGTGTTCTGCCTTTGGGCAGCAGGGCGTCTACTTTGCCTATTATCTGGAACAGGCGGGGAAAATCAGCAAGGAGCCGGGAGAAAACTATGGGCTCTACTATCTCCCATATGTGGAGGAGGAAGAAAAAAGAGGCAGCGGAAGCTTCACAGTGAATCCCTGCGAGATCCGGAAAGCCTGTGAGCTTGAGCCGGGTGTGGTCCCCATAGCGATGGAACTGGACGAGAGGGAGGAAAGACTCTATCTGGTATCCCGGGAGGAGGAGACCGTTTTTCTGAGCATCTACCGCGTGGAAGAGGGAAAGGCTGCTATCCTGCAGAAGCTTCCCGTGCGCAGAGTCTCCGGGGAGCCGGGGGGTGAGAAAAATCCCTATTTTAGAGACCTGTCCGTAAAGGCTTCGGGAGCGCTGATGGTCTGGGCGGATGCAAGCTTTGCCTTTGCGGTCTGGAACGGGGAAGAGCTGGAACTCTGGCGTCTGGAGGAAGAAAAGGTCCCGGATGCGCTCTTTGCCTCTGAAAGGGTCTGGGATTTTGACGGGGAACGCCTTGTCCTTGGAAACTTTGCGGACACCATGAGCGTCAGCGTAAGTCTGCATGTCTATGAAAGGGATGGTCTGGCATGGCGGGGGCTCTGCGAATACAATAAAGAACTGGAGATAGAACAGACGGACAGCGCACTTCGGATCAGCCCTCCGGAAACTGTCTATTACAGGAGCCCCCTGGTGGATGAGGACTACTATTTGAGCGTCCGCAGATCCCGGATTCCCGTGGAGGAGATGCTTAAGGTGAAATGGGAGTAAACGGCAAAATGGAATTCCATACCCCGCAGCAAACGGGCGGAGCATAAAGTTTGCTGCCCGGCGAGGCTGCACCGGCCCCTTGTTCACGGGAAAAATCGCGGGGAAGCGGATCCCGCAGGAAGAGCGATAAATTTGGGAGCTAAATTATGCATTAAAAATGTATATTATACATTGATGATGAAATATGCTGTATAAAAATAAAAAAGTAGTGGACATTTATGCAAAAAGTGGTATGATAACAAAAGACACTGCAAAGAGGGATAAACGGCCGCTTCTCATGGAACGCGCCGTCGAACAGTATATGGAAGACAAGGCGCCGCAGTCTGCGGCAGAAAAGAGGGAATATGATCAAGGTAGGCATTATCGGAGCCACAGGATACGCAGGAGCCG
>CANRMK010000182.1 GCA_947631715.1 uncultured Acetatifactor sp. | reverse complement strand
CTGACGCTGATCGATCCCAACAATGTAGCCATTGATGCAGGCGTGGAGAGTGAGACCCAGGAGGGCGGCACCATGCACGGCTACAGGAACATCGCTCTGTTCGGAGTGGATGCTAAAAATGAAAAAGACTTATTTAAGAGCAGCCGAAGCGACAGCATCATGGTGGCCAGCATTGATATGGAATCCGGCGATATCAAGCTTGTGAGCGTGTACCGTGACAGTTACCTGAACCGTGGGAACGACACTTATGATAAGTGTAACGGAGCTTATGCAAAAGGCGGGGCAGAGCAGGCAGTCCGTATGCTGAACATGAATCTGGACCTGGACATCACAGATTTTGTGACGGTAGGTTATGCGGGGCTGGCTGAAGTGATCGACGGCCTGGGGGGCGTTTACATTGATGTGAGCGAAGCTGAACTGCAGCATATCAATAACTACCAGTACAGTATTCTCGGGAAGCTGGCTGCGCCGTATCTGGGAGGTTCGGTGCCCTCGGAACTGAATTTTACTCCGGATGAATATTTTAAGGACTATGATCTGAAGAGAGTGGACAGCCCCGGATATCAGCTCCTGGACGGCCTGCAGGCCGTTGCATACTGCCGGATCCGCTACGTGGGGAATGACTTTGAGCGCACATCCCGTCAGAGAGAGGTGATCAAGGCGATCGAGGCTCAGGCAAAACAGGCGGATGTGAACACGTTGATCAATGTGTTCAACAAGGCGGCGGACGATATTTACACGAACCTGGACGAGGAAGATATCCTGGAGCTTCTGCCCAAGATCGCCAATTATCGGATCGTGGAAGAAAGCGAATTCCCCGGGCGGGACAAACGCTACACGGTAAATATGGGAGCCAAGGGAAGCTGTGAGGTGCCTGTGGATCTGGTTCAGAGTGTGGAGGAGCTCCATGAGTTCCTGTTCAATGACGCTGATTATCAGGTAAGCGGAACCGTGCAGGAGATCAGCCAGCAGATCGCGGCTGACGCAGGAAAGTACAAAAAATAAACATGAGCTGTGAATGTGAGTGAAAGTGAAGACAGATGTGATCATTCCCGTGTATCGGCCGGGAAAAGAGCTTTTTGAACTGCTGGACAGACTGGAAGAACAGAGCCAGCCGCCTGATAAGATCATATTGATGAACACGGAGGAAAGCTATTTTAATCGGCTTGTGCAGGATGTACCCTTTGCGGACCGCTACAGAAACGTAACGGTGCATCATCTCTCCAGACGTGAATTTGACCATGGCGGAACGCGGCACAGAGGCGTTGGATATTCCGATGCGGAAGTGTTCGTGACCATGACTCAGGATGCCATGCCTGCGGACCGGAAACTGTTGGAAAATCTGACCGCATGCCTCCGGGGCAATATAGCGGCTGCCTATGCCAGACAGCTGCCGGGCAGGGATTCCAGCGAGCTGGAACGCATCTTGCGAAAGTTCAACTATCCGGAAGAATCCTGTGTAAAAACGGCGGCCCAGTTAAAGACTCTGGGAATCAAGACGTACTTCTGCTCCAATGTCTGTGCCGCGTACCGCAGGGATATTTATGATGAATTGGGCGGATTTATCAGGCATACCATATTTAATGAAGATATGATCTATGCCGCTGCCGCTGTGAAAGCGGGTTACGGAATTGCCTATCGGGCCGATGCGAAAGTGATCCATTCCCATGACTATACGAATATGCAGCAGCTGAGGCGTAATTTCGATCTGGGCGTGTCACAGGCTGACCACCCGGAGGTGTTCGGGAATGTGGCATCCGAGGCTGAGGGAAAGAAGCTTGCGGCTGAGGTGTGGCGATCGCTTCGCAGAAAGAAAGAACTGTATCTGTTTCCCGGATTTCTCCTGCAGTGCTGCTTTAAGTACACGGGATATCTATTGGGAAAGCATTACCGGCGCCTGCCGGAGAAATGGATCTTGACGTTTACATCCAACAGGATGTACTGGAAATAGACAAGGCGTGGCCTTTGAAACGGGCGGAACGGAGGAGATTATGTGCGGTATCGTGGGATATATCGGAAAGGAGCAGGCAGCTCCCATCATATTGGACGGTCTTGCAAAACTGGAATACCGCGGTTATGACTCGGCGGGAATGGCTGTTTTTGACGGGGAAAAGATCCATACACAGAAAGCGCTGGGACGCCTGAAAGTGCTGGAAAACCTTACCAGAGGCGGCGAGACTATGCCGGGATTCTCCGGTATCGGCCATACGAGATGGGCCACTCACGGAGCGCCCAGCGATATGAATGCCCACCCTCATACCAACAGTAAGGGCACGATTGCGGTGGTACATAACGGGATTATCGAGAATTATATTCCTCTGAAAAAGAAAATGACAGACAAGGGTTATGAATTTCGGTCCGAGACGGACACGGAGGTGCTGGCTCATCTGCTGGATTACTATTACAGGGGGAATCCCCTGGAGGCTGTCACCAAAGTGCTGCACCGCGTGGAGGGTTCTTACGCTTTGGGAATTATGTTTGCGGATTATCCCGATGAGATCTATGCGGCCAGAAAGGACAGCCCGCTGATCGTGGGCCGGAACGATTCGGGCTGCTTTATTGCCTCCGATGTGCCGGCAATCCTGAAATATACCAGAAGCGTTTACTATATGGATAACCAGGAGGTGGCCGCTCTGCGGCGGGACGGTCTGAAGTTCTTCTCTGTGGATGAGGAGGAACTGACGAAAGAGGCCGTGACGATCGACTGGGACGCCGATGCGGCGGAAAAAGCCGGATATGAGCACTTTATGCTGAAAGAAATGTATGAACAGCCCAAGACTATCACGGATACCATTTCTCCCAGGATCAAGAACAATGATATTGTCATAGACGAACTGAACATGACGGACGAGGAGCTGAAAGCTGTCCGAAAGATCCATATTGTGGCCTGCGGTTCGGCGTATCACACCGGAGTCACCGGTAAATATGTGATAGAGGATCTGGCGAAGATCCCGGTGGAAGTGGATGTGGCCAGTGAATTCCGCTACCGGCACCCGCTTCTGGAGGAAGGGACGCTTGTGATCGTTATCAGCCAGTCCGGAGAAACAGCGGATACGCTGGCGGCGCTTCGGGAGTCTAAAGCCAGAGGGTTTAAGGTATTGGGGATTGTAAACGTGGTGGGCAGTTCTATCGCCAGGGAGGCGGACAGCTGTCTGTATACCTGGGCGGGCCCGGAGATCGCCGTGGCTACCACAAAGGCGTACAGCGCCCAGCTTGCCTCTCTGTATCTGCTGGCAATGAAGTTTGCCCGGGTACGCGGAGTGATGGAGGATTCCGTTTTCCGAAAGCTCCTGGATGACATGAGATGTCTGCCGGATCAGATCGAACTGCTTCTGGGGCAGAAGCAGAAGATCCAGCACTTTGCGAACCGATATCTGGGCGCTAGGGATATCTTCTTCATCGGACGCGGCATCGATTATGCCATTTCCCTGGAGGGATCCCTGAAGCTAAAAGAAATTTCCTACATTCATTCGGAGGCTTATGCAGCCGGCGAACTGAAGCACGGCACGATTTCCCTGATCGAGGACGGCACTCTGGTGGTGGCGCTCTCCACCCAGCCGGAGCTGTACCAGAAGACGATCAGCAACATTGTGGAGGTGAAAGCCAGGGGCGCGTTTGTAATGGCTGTGACCAACGAGGAAAACAAGGCCATTGAGAAAGCGTCCGACTATGTGATATATATTCCGGAGACAGCGCCCTGCTTTGCGAATTCTCTGGCGATCATACCGCTGCAGCTTTTCGCCTATTACGTGGCGGTGGGCCGGGGCTGTGATGTGGATAAACCCAGAAACCTTGCGAAGTCGGTGACAGTCGAGTAAAAATTTCACGATTCCTTCATGATTGGAACACAATTCCGTCACAAATGCCGGCTATACTCGGTGACATAAAGGTAAAGACATCAGAACAGCTTCCGCCCGCCGGAATGAATCGGGGCGGAAAGAGCATAATAAGAAAGAGGGAATCAATATGTATGAAAATCACATTTATTCAGACGCTTCCTACAGCGAGACACCTGTGAGCGGCGGGAACGGCCAGCAGAATAGCGGGCAGTCTCCTGTGAAAAAAGGCGGTATCCTCCGAAAGGTGATGTTCAGCATCTGCCTCGGTCTCTGTTTTGGATTGTTCGCGGGCATCGGATTCTACGCGGTGCAGGTGGGAACTTCCCAGAACGCGGCCACAAAGAGACAGGAAGAGACGCTGCAGCAGAATGAGACTGAAAAGACGGAGCAGCCGTATGAAAAAGAGGACGGTGACACCGATGAAAGTCAGGGCCCTGCGGCGGAAACAGTGGTCTATGTAAGCAGTGATGTGTCGGACGTGGTGGAGGATGTGATGCCGGCAATGGTGTCCATTGTGAATGATTACACCGAGACAGGCACTACGATATGGGGACAGACATACAGCCAGCCCGGGGAGGGCAGCGGTTCCGGCATTATCGTGTCGAAGAATGATGACGAGCTGCTGATCGTGTCCAACAATCATGTGGTGGAGGATGCAGATAAGCTGACTGTGACCTTTATCAACGGAACAGAGGCGGACGCTGTGATCAAGGGCCTGGATTCCGATATGGATCTTGCGGTGATAGCGGTTCCAATGTCAGATCTGGATGAGGACACCTTGAATGCCATCAATATCGCTACATTGGGCGACAGCGATGAACTTAAGCTTGGGGAGCCCGTGATCGCCATCGGCAATGCGCTGGGCTACGGTCAGTCTGTAACATGCGGTTACATCAGCGCCCTGAACCGGGAGATTGCGCTTTCCGACGGAAGCACCGGCACATTTATTCAGACCGATGCGGCAATCAATCCCGGTAACTCCGGCGGTGCACTGCTGAATATCAAGGGAGAGGTGATCGGCATCAATTCCAACAAAATGGGCGGTACCGCTGTAGAGGGTATGGGCTATGCCATTCCCATCACCTCCGCGAGTCCAATCATTGCAGATCTGATGGAACGTCAGACCAGGAGCCAGAAGATGGCCGAGGACCAAAAGGGATACATGGGGATCACGCTTCAGAACATTACCCAGCAGATCTCCATGATGTACGGTATGCCCCAGGGAGCCTTTGTAGTCAGTGTAGAGCCTGGGCTGGCCGCAGATCAGGCGGGGATCCTGAAAGGCGATATTGTCACAAAGTTTGATGGCCAGACGGTGGATTCGGCGGAGGA
>CANRMK010000181.1 GCA_947631715.1 uncultured Acetatifactor sp. | reverse complement strand
TGCTTCTGTATCCTCGAAGATCCAGATCAATGTAAAGAATATTTTCATTTTGAATACCGCTTTCTCTGATCTCATCAGCAATCGTCATCATAAGGCCGGATTTTCCGCAGCGCCTGACGCCTGTGATCACTTTAAGTCACCAACCACCACTTCAAGTGGTGGTTTGATTTTGGCCCCCAGGGCCTTTATTACTTGCACGCCTCCATTATATCTGCACAACGTCTGGATGATTTCCCATACATCGGCTCTTACCTGACCATATAAGCTCTTTTTCCTATATTTGGGAATGAAAACTATAATGGTAAAGGTGAAAGTAAAGTTTCTTGAAAAAAGGACAAATATATCGAATATAATGTTGACAAAACGGACAATATTTAATAAAATAATTGTTGAAAATCAGACAGTCGGGTGATTATATGATTAAAAGAAAAATCGAAAAAGAACTTCAGCGTTTTTATGAATCAACAGACAAAAAGGCACTGCTGATCACAGGAGCGCGTCAGGTCGGCAAGACTTATATTATCCGCGATTTTGCCAAGAAGCATTATGACTCGGTCATCGAAATAAACTTTTTGCAGAACAGGTCGGCGCAGAGTCTATTTGAAAATGCCAAAAACAGCGATGAACTGCTGCTCCGGCTCTCGGCGGTGGCGGATTCTCCGCTGATCCATGGAAAAACGCTTGTATTTTTGGACGAGGTCCAGGCATGCAAGGAAATCATTACGGCAATTAAATTTCTGGTAGAAGAGGGCAGTTACAGGTACATTTTAAGCGGCTCGTTGCTTGGCATCGAACTGAAAGACATTCGCTCGGTGCCGGTCGGATATATGGATGTCGCGGAAATGTATCCTCTTGATTTTGAGGAGTTCGCAGTCGCAAACGGAGTTTCAGAGAGAATTATCTCATCGCTGAAAAAATCGTTTGAGGAAAAAACGCCGGTGGATAAACTTGTCCATGAAAAAATGTCAGCGCTGTTTGAGCTGTATCTTATTGTCGGGGGAATGCCCTCGGCGGTCAGCAAATATCTCGAAACGAACAACTTACAGGAGGTCGTGCGCGAGCAGGAGTCCATTGTCACGTTGTACAAAATGGACATCAGCCAATACGACCCCGAACACAAGCTTTATATCGAGGAAATTTTTGATCTGATTCCAAGCGAACTCAACGCAAAAAATAAGAGATTTATTTTGAAAAATCTCAACGAAAATTTTAAGCTTTCAAGATACACAAACAGCTTTATTTGGCTGAAAGACGCAGGCGTGGCGCTGCCGACGTTCTGCGCCAGCGAGCCGACAGTGCCGCTTAAACTGTCGCGATCCACGAATCTGTTCAAGCTGTTTTTGTCTGATGTAGGGCTGCTGGCATCAATGTATATGAACGGCATACAGATAAAAATTTTGAATCACGAAAAGGATATAAACTACGGCTCGGTGTATGAAAATGCGGTGGCGCAGGAACTTAGAGCGCACGGATTTGAGCTGTATTACTTCAACAGCCGCAAACAGGGAGAGCTTGATTTTTTAATTGAGAGGAACGGTGAGGTCCTTCCAATAGAAGTAAAATCCGGCAAGAATTACACAAGGCACGCTGCACTTACATCTGTCATGGGAAATATGGATTATGTGATTCCGGAGGCGTACGTCTTCCAGAATGACAACGTGAAAACCTCCGGCAAAATAACATATTACCCTATTTATATGCTTATGTTTTTGGAAAAGGACAGACTGGATGAGAAGATGATTTACAAGCTTGACCTGAATGCTTTGAAGTGAAAAGCATAACCGGTCGCGGGATTTTTCCCAAATATTTCTACTCAATCAATATCAGGGATACATCAGCATTTGGGCTCACCAGTATTTCTCTACAGCAGCAAGCGCTTCCTCCTCGCTCATGCCGCACTGGAGCACCAACTGCTCTGCCGCCTGCTCCTTTGTCCCCTGAACGGCTTTTATGGTCTGGATGACGCCGCGAGCCATGCTTTCTTCAAGTCCAGCCGCATGACCCTCCTCCAAACCGGCAGCATGGCCTTCCTCCAATCCGGCCGCATGACCCTCTTTCAGTCCAACTGCACGGCCCTCTTCCAGTCCAGCCGCACGGCTCTCCTCCCTCTCAGCGCGGCGGTCTGCCTGCTCCGCATAGTAGGACATATATTCCACCTTCAGCCTTGGGTAAAAATCAGGTACGCATCGGAACCAGTAATGGATATCTGCCAAAGAAACAGCTGGGAATACATCATCTGTTGTTCGTCTGGCCGCCCGCAAAATTCTTTCTCCCCTGCGGTTCCCTTTACCCGTTTCGGAACAACAAAATAAATCAGTACCTCAATCGGGAAAATATAAGAAAATGCAACGAGTTAAAAAGCATGTCTGCCTCCTCCTTTGCAAATCTGCATCAAAAAACTCCGGATATAAGACAATGCATATCTTACATCCGAAGTCCCCAGTTCCACGCTTTTACAAACCTATCCGAGCTGCGCCCGCAACCTCTCGTTCTCCTGCCGCAGCTTCTCTATTTCTTTCCGGTACTCTTCACTTTCTTTTCGGTATTTTTCGCTTTCCCGCAGATTTTTCTCGTTCTCCTGCCGCAATTCCTCTATGTCATCACGCATTAAACGGATTACCGGCTTCATAACTTCCTGCACCTCCTTTAGCAGATTGGGCGTTCCCTGAAACAGTTCCGTACAGGCTTTCCAAAGAAATTCCACGATATCGTTTCCAGCGCTTTCCTCCAGCGCGCCGCTCTCCATCTGCCTGTTTAAGATTATCATACATTCTTTTACGAACTCTGTCAATTTCTTCCCAACATCTCCCACCGTTCCGGGATTCTTCTTTAAGTATTTCCGATAACGGATCGGCAGAAACGGGATCAGCAGAAATAACCTCTTCCTCTCCACCTGCGCTGGCGTATAGTCCTGCACTTTCAGCACTGGCACGCGGAACTGGTAACTGCCACCGTCCTGAAAATGAATCTGGCATTTTTCAAACTCCGCCGTACGGCATCTTTCTCTGGACGAACAGATCTGCCAGATGTATGAGGCCCGGGAGGACGATTGCCGCTGCACTGCAGGACGGGAGGCGCTGCTTTAGGAGTTTTATTTGGAATCACTTGCGCACTGACTGTTCCGCAATACTGAATTCCGCCCTGTCCACGACCTGCATCGTATCCTTATCGCATACCACAATGCGGATATCCGCGGAAGCGCTCTGCTCTGCCGATACCGTGTAAAGTTCTTTTTCATTTCTATAGACCATATACCCGCCGTCTTCCACCGGCACTGCGCGGAATGTTCCAAGCGATGTAAGCAGCTCTTTCTCCCCATCCCGAGATCCCTGAAAGTCTGACTGGGAATCGGACACTGCCTCTCTTGAGTCATATATCTCTTCCGCATAATCGACTGCTGCCCCGGCTTCCTTGATCGTGCTGAAGCCAGTTGCGTCCGTTACTTTCTCCGCATCCACGCCGAGGTTGGCAAGAAGATTCCGCCGCATCTCATCCTGCAAAATGCCAGAGGGATCCCACTCTATGATGATGTCATAATTTTTATCCGCCAGCAGCATCAGATACTGATTTAAATCTTTCAGGTTCTTCAAGGTATTTTCCTTGAACATCGCATATTCGGCATAATCGTCATTCCAATCAGCATAGACCGGATTCTGCCTTTGATCCCCAATCTCGTAATTCTCCCTAATGTACCGGCCCAGATAATCCGTCACCTTGCGTGCACCGGAAGCGTTCAGGTGACCGTTTTCATTATTATTTTCTCTAAAATCTGTCTGATAATTTACCACATCCTCCTCTAAGAAATTAATGTATTTCACATCGTATTCCGCCGCCAGCTGATATACCGTATTTGCTTCCTCCTGACGCTGTTCATTGGCCGCAAAGGGAAGATAAGTCAGTAAGACCTCTATATTCTGCGCCTGACATTCCTCTATCATTTTTCTCACGTATCCCATCGCCACCGTATCCTTTTCCAGCTTTTGCTCCCGGGGTATTCTTGCCACAAGGTCCGACGCCGCAACCTCTGGCTGCAATACCGCGCCCTTTTCCGTTGAAAATTTTAACGCAAAATCGTCCTGACCCAGCTCGTCCCATCTGTCGTGATACGTATAATATCCCCATAGCAGCGGTTCGGCTCTTCGCTCTTTCAGATTGATCGTGTGATCTGTCTCCGCCCGTCGCTCCATCTCCGGATCCACCAGCAAATCACTGATAGCCTGCAGCTTCAGGGCGCTGAGGGGCACAACGTCCATCAGTTCCTGAATTATCCCAAAATCGCTCGAAGCTTTGGCGTTAGAATTAAGCCAATAACAATCAATGACTACCAGCTTGGGCTTTTGATATTCCAAAGCATTCTTCATATACCAGTAGATCGTACCCAATTGCTGTCCTGATGTCCCCAGGTTATAGGAAACAATTCCGTGATCTTCCCACAATTCCATTGGAAAAATCCCATTCTCCACATGGCTGGTGCCGAAGAACAGCACATCGAAATCTTCCGTCTGGTCATAAAAGGGCTGGACTCTTTTTATGTAATTTTTTCTCATCACCAAGCCTGTAACAGCGGCAAGCGCCAGCAGCAAAACGACACCAGCCGTCAGACACTCTGTAATCTTCTGCAGCTTCTTTCTCATGATCTCACACCCTCTTTTCACTCTCACTCGGGAAGAGGAACACACATTTTCGGCTGTCTCAAGGAGGCCCACAACGTGTTCCCCCATCGCTCAGAACTGGAAATAAATAAAATTCGCTTCGTCATATCCCGGGCCCCATATTCCGAACGTCAGGATTGCACAGACCGAAAAGACAAAAAATAACAATCGGAACCAGTAATCCTGTCGGGCGATTACGTTTCTAATGACAATCCCTTTTTTCTTACAGTAATCGGCAAAAAATAAGACGCCTAAGCAGATCAGGAGCAGTCCGAAATTTGCCCGATTCAACCCACAGTTGTAAAGCGAACCGTCAAACAGTATCCATGGATTTCTCACCGTGACCATCTGACGGAGCACCCGAAAGGACTGCAGGAAATGACCTGTCCGAAAAAACAGCCATGTAAGATCCACCAGAAGAAATGTCTGTATCCTGCAGAATATTTTATGCCCCAAAGAATCCCGATGCAGATGAAGCAATGAAACCATCCTGTCCCTCAAAGGCTTTGTGATCTCTCCGATGACCTGATACAGCCCGTTCATACCCCCCCACAAAACATACGCCAGGGACG
>CANRMK010000180.1 GCA_947631715.1 uncultured Acetatifactor sp. | reverse complement strand
CTTGATTTATTTGAGAAGGACCATATAATAGAAAATGTGAGAGAGGTGGCCCCCTATCTGGAAGAGCGCCTGGAAGAGCTGAAAGACAAGTATGGCTGTATCACAGAGCGCAGGGGCATGGGCCTGATGCAGGGCCTGGTCTTTGAGCGGCCGGTGCGTGAGATCATCGACCGCGCCATGGAAAAGGGCCTGATCCTGATCAATGCCGGGGCAGAGATCATACGCTTTGTACCTCCTCTTGTGATCACAAAGGAAAACATAGACGAAATGATCTCCATTCTGGATCCCTGCATTGGCGCTCAGGTCTGAAAAGCCCGGTCAGAGACGGAATGGAAGCCCGCTCAGGCGGGACAGGGGTATTTAAGATATGCAGTGGAAGAACAGACTGATCGCAGTGGCAGCCGTGGTAGCCATGGCTGCCGCTCTTTTGTACGGAGGGGCCCGGGAGCCGGCGGAGATTCTCCCAGAGGAGGAAAAGACGCCGTTCTTGCTTGGGGACAAGGAGACTCTGTATTTCTGGTATACGGATGAGAGCATGACGAACTTTGTGAACAGCGCTGCCGTTTCCTTTGGAGAAAAGGAGGACGTCAGGGTCATTCCCGTGCTGGCCTCCGACAGCGAATATCTGGAGGCGGTCAACAGCGCGTCCCTGCACACGGAACAGATCCCGGACGTCTATATGGTGAGCCATGAATCTCTGGAAAAGGCCTATCTGGCGGGACTTGCCTCAGAGATTCGGGACGAACAGGGGATCTGCACAGAGGAAAACTTTCCGGCGGCGGCCCTGTCTGCCGTGACCTATCACGGGAAAAGGGTGGCCTATCCCCTTTTCTTTGAGACCAGCGTTCTGCTGTACAACCAGACCTATCTGGATGAGTGGGCCGCGCAGAGCGCCCAGCGGGAGCTTTTGGAGACCGGGTCGGAGAACGGTGCGCCCGACGGGGATTCCGCGGGGATCGAGGTGGACGCGGAGCTTTTGGCCCAGAAGACGGAGGAGTACCGGCTTCAGTCCATCCCGGCTACCGTGGACGATATCCGGAACATAGCGGACACCTTTGATGTGCCGGAGGGGGTGGACGGCGTTATGAGATGGGATGTCTCCGACATTTTCTATAATTACTGGATCGTGGGGAATTATATGATCGTAGGCGGAGAGGCCGGCGACGATGACAGCCTGCTGAACATAGCCAATCAGGAGACCGTTGACTGCCTGGAGGTCTATAAGGCGCTGAACCAGTTTTTTTACATCGAATCGGACACGGTGTCCTACGACAGCGTGATTCAGGATTTCATCGACGGGAAGATCGTGTTCACCATTGCCACCACCGATGCGGCAGCCCGTCTGCGCCAGGCTAAGGAGGACGGAACCTTTGGCTGGGAGTACGGATTTGCGCCCATGCCGGATGTGAGCCCGGAGCTAAAGAGCCGGTCCATGTCCGTCACCAGCGCGGTGGCCGTGAACGGATATTCGGAGCACAGGGAGCTGGCGGACCGTTTTGCGGCCTATCTGGCGGACGGCTGTGCGGGCAGCCTTTACGAACAGACAGGGAAAGTGCCTGCGAACAAAAATGCAGATCTGCAGGACGGCGCTCTGCAGATCTTTGCCGCGGAGTATGCGGACAGCGTGCCTCTGCCGAAGATGATGGAGACAAGCAATTTCTGGCTTTACCTGGAGCGGCTGTTCGCCCGGGTCTGGAACGGAGAGGACGTGCCGGGACTTCTCGAGGAGCTGGCACAGCAGCTTTCCTCGCAGCTGGGGACGGCAGGGTAACAGTTTCCCTGGAATAGCGGCCAGACAGCGTGCGGACATATCCGCCGGACTGCCCCCTGGGGAATAAATTGCCGGTCATGGGATACACTGTTTAAAAGAAAGGCAGGGTGTATCACATGATCGGTTTATTTATCGCATTGATCTCGGGAGCTCTGATGAGTATCCAGGGGGTCTTTAACACACAGGTCACAAAGGCGTCCAGCATCTGGAGCGCCAGCGCTTTTGTCCAGCTGACCGCCCTGGGAGTCTGTCTTGGCGCCTGGGCTTTCACGGACAGAAGCAGTCTTTTGCAGGTATTTCAGGTTCAGCCCAGATATATGCTGCTGGGAGGAACCATCGGCGCGTTCATTACCTACACGGTCATACGCAGCATGGACATGCTGGGGCCGGCCAGGGCGGTGATGCTCATTGTTGTGGCGCAGCTTCTTGTGGCATATGTGATCGAGCTTTTGGGCTGGTTCGGCGTGGAGAAGCAGCCCTGGGAGTGGCGCAAGTGCATCGGCATGCTGGTGGCTGTGGCCGGTATCATCATCTTCAAGTATAAATAAGATCCGCCGGAGGAATTCAAAAATATTTCCAAAACTCACTTGTAAAATACCTTTTGTTCCTTTACAATAATTTCAGGCATAGAGAGGCAGCCCTTTTCGTTCAGGCGTGACCTGAAAGGGAGAGGGACTATGACAAAGAGAATCGCAATGACTTATTTTATGTGCGGTCTGATTCTTTGCGCGCAGCTGTGGGGCTGCGGCGGGACGGGCGGCACGCAGGTGACTTTCGTGGGAACGGAGGATACAGACGGCGGAGCCGGCTGGGAGAACGGGCCGGAGGGTGCGGAAAGCGGCGCAGGAAAGGATGCAGAAAACGGCTCAGGCCCAGGGAAGCTGCCGGAGGAGACACCGGCGCTTCAGGCCGCGCCCGCTGTGATCTATGTGTATGTGTGCGGCGCCGTGAAAGAGCCGAAAGTGGCGGAGCTGCCGGAGGGAAGCCGTGCGGAGGACGCCCTGGAGGCGGCGGGCGGCTTTACCGAGGATGCCAGGCGGGATCATGTCAATCTGGCGGAGCGGGTGAGCGACGGGCAGAAGCTGTATTTTCCCACGCTGTCAGAGACGGCGGAGGAGCCTGTGCCCGGGGAGACCGACGACGGCAAAGTGAACATCAATACGGCGGATACGGCGGCGCTCTGCACGCTCCCCGGAATCGGAGAGGCCAGGGCCCGGGATATCATCGCCTACCGGGAAGCGAACGGCGGCTTTGCAGACTGCGAGGACATCATGAAAGTGACCGGCATCAAGGAGAGCGTTTACAGCAAGATCCGGGACAGGATCAAAGTGAAGTGAGGGATGGGAAAGATGGCCAAGAGAGCTCTGATAGTGGATGACGAGAAGCTGATCGTAAAGGGGATCCGGTTCAGCCTGGAGCAGGACGATATGGAGATCGACTGCGCCTATGACGGAGAGGAAGCCCTGGAATACGCAAGGAACAACAAATATGACATTATCCTGCTGGACGTGATGCTGCCGAAGCTCACAGGCTTTGAGGTCTGCCAGCAGATCCGGGAGTTCTCAAATGTGCCCATTATCATGCTCACCGCAAAGGGAGATGACATGGACAAGATCCTGGGGCTGGAATACGGCGCGGACGATTATATCACCAAGCCCTTTAACATTCTTGAGGTGAAAGCCAGGATCAAGGCTATCATGCGCCGGACGGAGCCCAGGCGCGTCATGGGCGAGGCAGCGGCGGCCGCTCCAAAAGTGCTTGAGAGCGGCGATATGCGGCTGGACTGCGAGGGCAGAAGAGTTTATATCGCGGGAAAAGAGATCGGACTGACGGCCAAGGAATTTGAGGTGCTGGAGCTTTTGATGCTGAACCCCAACAAGGTGTACAGCAGAGAGAATCTGCTCCAGATCGTCTGGGGGGCGGATTACCCGGGGGACGTGCGGACGGTGGATGTCCATATCCGCAGGCTTCGGGAGAAGATCGAGGCCAACCCCAGCGAACCCCAGTATGTACATACCAAGTGGGGCGTTGGATATTACTTCCTGAATGCATAGGGAGAACCGGAAAGAGACTATGATTGCAAAACTGTTCCATGGGCTGAAACAGCTCATTTCTCTGCGCAGCCTGCGGGCGCGCATCTTTCTGATCGTACTGCTGGCGGGTGTAGTCCCCAGCCTGCTCATGAGATACGGGATCTTGAACAGCTATGAGGAGCGCTCTGTGAAACAGCGGATCCAGACAGTGCAGAATCAGCTGCGTGTGGTGGGCAACCATCTGATCAGCAACAATTATTTCAATGCCGGCGCTCAGGGCGAACTGAGTTACGCTGCCTCCCGGGATGCCATTAATGCGGAGCTTGAGATGCTCTCCAGCATTTATGAGGGCAGGGTCCTGGTCGTGGACTCCAGCTTCAGGGTAGTCAAGGATACCTATGGGATCAGCGAGGGGAAGACGATCATCTCGGAAGAGGTGATACAGTGCTTTCAGGGACAGAATTCCTCCTACTATGACAGAGAACACGGATACATAGAAATGACAGTCCCCATTGTGGACGCCAGCGCTGTTTCCGCGGAGAGCGGACAGGATGCGGGGACGATCGCAGGGGTGCTGCTTACCAGTATCTCCAGTGAAGCCATCTCCAACACCATAGATGTGATCAACAGGCAGGCGCTGATCCTGCAGTATCTGATGCTGGTGGGGGTGGTGGCTGTCGCTCTGATTCTGGCGGTGAGAGTCACAAAGCCTCTGAATCAGGTGACGAGCGCCATTAACGCGGTGCAGGCGGGATACACGGACGAGCGCATCTCCGTGCCTGGATATGCGGAGACCGCCCATATCGTGGAGGCGTTCAACGAGCTTTTGAAGCGGATGAAAGCCCTGGACGATTCCAGGCAGGAATTTGTGGCCAATGTGTCCCATGAACTGAAGACGCCCATGACGTCCGTGAAAGTGCTGGCGGATTCCCTGCTGGCCCAGGGAGATGCGCCTGCGGAGCTCTACAGGGAATTTATGGAGGACATTGTATCCGAGATCGACAGGGAGAACCAGATCATCACGGATCTGCTGGCTCTGGTGAAAATGGACAAGAAAGTGCAGGAGCTGAACATTGCGTCCATAAATATCAACGACCTGACGGAGCTGATCCTGAAAAGGCTCCGGCCCATTGCCCGGAAAAAAGATGTGGAGGTCGTTTTTGAGAGCATGCGCCAGGTGACGGCGGAGGTGGACGAGGTCAAGATGACGTTAATTATGACCAACCTGGTGGAAAATGCCATTAAGTACAACAGGGAGCACGGCTGGGTGAAAGTGGAACTGGATGCGGACCATCAGAATTTTACCTTTACGGTCAGCGATTCCGGCCTGGGTATTCCGGAGGATTCGCTGGCGCATATCTATGAGAGGTTCTACCGGGTGGACAAGTCCCACTCCCGGGAGATCGGGGGGACGGGCCTTGGCCTGGC
>CANRMK010000179.1 GCA_947631715.1 uncultured Acetatifactor sp. | reverse complement strand
CTAAGACGAAAAAACAGGCAGGGAGAAAATCATGTATCAGATCATTGACGGAAAGAAAATATCTCAGGAGATCAAGGACGAACTGAAAGAAAAGACGGCGGCGCTGAAAGCCCAGGGAAAGACGTTTGCGCTGGCTGTGATCCAGGTGGGCGATGACCCCGCCTCCAGCGTGTATGTGCGCAACAAGAAAAGGGCCTGCGAGTACATTGGAATCGAATCCGTATCCTATGAACTGCCCCGGGAGACCACGGAGGAGGAGCTTCTGCGGCTGGTGCGGGAACTGAACGAGGATCCAAAGATAGGGGGGATCCTGGTGCAGCTGCCGCTGCCGGAACAGATCAGTGAGGACAAGGTCCTGCTGGCCATTTCGCCCGAGAAGGATGTGGACGGCTTCCACCCTGTGAACGTGGGAAACTTAAGCATCGGCAGACCGGGCTTTATCTCCTGTACTCCGGCCGGAGTGATCCAGCTTCTGAAGCGCTCTGGCATTCAGATCGAGGGGAAGGAATGTGTGGTGCTGGGCCGCAGCAACATTGTGGGAAAGCCTATGGCCATGCTGCTGCTCAGGGAGAACGCCACCGTGACAGTATGCCATTCCCGGACCAGGAATCTCAAGGAGATCACAAGGCGGGCGGATATCCTGGTGGCAGCCGTGGGAAAGCCCAGGTTCATAGACGCCGATTATATCAAGGAGGGCGCTGTCGTCATCGATGTGGGCATACATCGGAATGAGGACAACAAGCTCTGCGGCGATGTGGACTTTGACAGCGTGGCCCCCCATACGTCTGCGATCACTCCCGTCCCCGGCGGCGTTGGCCCTATGACCATCGCCATGCTGATGTACAACTGCGTGGAGGGCGCCGGGCGGAATTTGGATTAAATTCGGACCGTATCGGACGGTATTTTAAGAAAATGCTTGCAATACCCCCATTCTGTGTTAAAATGGGGAAGACAATTAAATAATGAGAGGTTTATTTAACGAAGAGGAGAAGAGCGACTATGAAAAAGAAACTTTTCAGTTTACTTATGGCGGCGCTTCTGACAATGGCTGTACTGGGCGGATGCGCAGACGGCACAGGAGAGTCTTCGGGGGATAATTCCTCTGCGGAGTCCACGGAGGATATGGCTTCAGGGCAGACGCCCGGGGCGGATCCTTCCACACAGGCAGGCGAAAGCCCGGCTTACGGCGGCTCCGCTGTTGTAGGAATACAACAGGATATCGACAGTCTTGACCCTCATCTGGCAACGGCGGCAGGAACCAAAGAAATCTTATTCAACATTTTTGAAGGCTTGGTAAAGTCTGATGAAAACGGCAATTTGATCGGTGCTGTGGCAAGTGACTACACGGTCTCCGAGGATGGATTGGTCTATACGTTCACCCTGCGGGACAATGTGAAGTTCCACAACGGAAACGCTGTGACGGCTGAGGATGTGAAGTACTCTCTGGAGAGAGTGTCCGGACTGTTGGACGGCACGCCCCTGATTTCCGCTCTGAGCACCATTCAGGCCGTGGATATCATCGATGAAAGAACGGTCCAGGTGACAGTGGAAAGTGCCGACGCAGAGCTGATCTACAGCTTTGTGGCAGCCATAATCCCCGCCGGAAGCGGTGAGGAGGAGGGGGCAGTTCCCGTGGGCACAGGGCCGTTTTCTTTTGTGTCCTACTCCCCCCAGGAGAGCATCGTGGTGAAGAAGAATCCCGACTACTGGCAGGAGGGGCTTCCCTATCTGGACGAGGTCACCTTTAAGATCGTGAACAGTGCGGAGACGGCGCTGATGGAGCTGCAGGGCGGCACCATCGATATTTATCCCTACCTGACGGATTCCCAGGCCCAGACCCTGCGGTCGGGCAATACCCATCAGGTGATCGCCTCGCCCTCCAATGTGGTGCAGGCGCTGTTCTTGAACAATACGGCGGAGCCTTTGGACGATCCGCTGGTGCGGCAGGCGATCCTGTACGCCATCGACAAGGAGGAGATCAATACCTTTGTGGGAGGAGGCACCGGTTCCCTGATCGGCTCGGCCATGCTGCCGACCCTGGCGGACTACTATGTGGATCTGAACGATGTCTATGGGACCACCGCCAATGTAGAGAAAGCAAAGGAGCTCCTTGCCCAGGCCGGCTATGAGAATGGCTTTGATCTCTCCATCGACATTCCCTCCAACTATGAGTTCCATATGCAGACGGGGGAAGTGATCGTAGAACAGCTTAAGGCTGTGGGCATCAACGCCACTGTGAATCCGGTGGAGTGGAATACCTGGCTGGAGGATATCTACAATGGTCGGAAATACACGGCTACCATCAGCGGTATTACCTGTGACCAGACACCGGGATATCTTTTGAACCGGTTCCAGACAGAGTCGTCCAAGAACTTTATCAATTACAGCAATGAGGCGTTTGACGAGACCTATCTGAAAGCCCACGGCGCCATGGATCTGAAAGAGAAAGCGGAGTATTACAAACAGCTGCAGCAGCTTTTGACGGATGACGCTGCGACCGCATTCCTGCAGGTGCCGGGCAATATGACGGCCATCAGCAATCGGCTGGAAGGCTATAAGTTCTATCCCATCTATGTGCAGGATATGAGCACTGTATATGTGAAATAGCCCGGTCTGCCCAAAGGGGCGCCGGGCTTAAGAAAGGAGGCGGCGGTATGAAATACCTGGGTAAGAAACTGATCACTCTCATTATGACATTGTTCCTGGTTTCAGCCGCCGCTTTCCTGGCTTTCCAGATCATTCCGGGAGATGTGGTAACATCTATACTGGGGACGGAGGCGACTCCTGAGAGGGAAGAGCAGCTCAGGGAGGAGCTGGGGCTGAACGATCCGCCCGTAGTGCGGTATTTTCACTGGATCGGGAATGTGCTCCGGGGAGATCTGGGCGTCAGCTACAGGTACTCCAAAAATATGACGGAGATGATGCCGGTTGCGGAGCTGATCGGGGACAAGCTCCCGGTGACGCTCTGGCTGGCGGCCCTGTCCATGGCACTCATTGTTGTCATATCGATCCCCCTGGGGGTGTTTTGGGCCAGAAGCGGCAGCCATGTGCCGGATGCGGTCCTGGGGGTGGCGACTCAGACAGTCATGGCTGTCCCGTCTTTTTTTCTGGGGATATTGGTGACTTATCTGTTCGGCATCGTGCTCAAGTGGTTCGCGCCGGGCCGATATGTAAGCTATAAGGCGGACTTCGGCGGCTTTCTGGGCTACCTTTTTTTCCCTGCGCTGTCCATTGCCCTGCCCAAGATTGCCATGACGGCCCGGTTTCTGCGGAATTCCATGCTCACGGAGCTGGGGGCGGACTATGTGCGGACTGCTTACGGAAAGGGCTGCACCAGGAGACGTGTAATGTACGGGCATGTGCTTCGGAACGCCCTGATGCCGGTGATCACCTTTCTGGGAATGATCGTGGCGGAGATTATGGCGGGCAGCATTGTGATCGAGCAGGTGTTCAGTCTTCCGGGGATCGGGAGACTGTTGATCAGCTCCGTATCTACCAGAGATTTCCCGGTGGTGGAGATTCTGATCCTTTACATTACCTTTGCGGTGATATTTGTGTATTTTCTTGTGGACATTCTGTATCGGGTGATTGACCCGAGGATCAGCGAAAAGTGACGGAAGCGGCGGAGGCTGTTGTATGGCTGGACATGCGGGAGAAAAATGGAATAAATATTTTGCGGCCGGCCTGTTCATGACAGGGGCTGCCGTTCTGCTGGGCATTGTGGGATTCTTCTGGACCCCGTACAGCACTACCGCCATGTCTGCGGCGGAGCGCTTTGCGGCGCCCTCCCTGCGGCATCTGTTCGGCACGGACAACTTCGGGCGGGATATTTTTTCCAGAGTGATGAAAGGAATGGGGACTACCATTGTCATCAGCGCTCTGGTGGTGCTGTTCTCCTCCGGGATCGGCGTGCTGCTTGGGGCGCTTACGGGATACTTCGGCGGATTGCTGGACGAGGCGGTGATGCGCGTCACAGATGCGGTCAACGGTTTTCCCAGTATCCTGCTGGCCCTGGTGATGATCAGCCTCTTAGGGAGCGGCAGGCAGAATCTGATCCTTTCCCTGGGAATCGTGTTTGTGCCCAGCTATGTGCGCATTGTGCGCAGTGAGTACCTGCGCCTGCGGGATGCGGATTACATCGGCCGTGCCAGGCTCATGGGAGTGGGAAAGGCCAGGGTGCTGTTCGTTCATATCCTGCCCAATGTCCTGCCGGTGCTGTGGGTGTCCCTTATGATCGGGTTCAATAATGCCATTCTGGCGGAATCCGGCATGAGCTATCTGGGGATCGGGGTGCTGCCGCCGGAGGCAAGTCTCGGGAACATGCTCTCGGACGCCCAGGGATATCTCCAGTCGGCGCCCTGGTATGCCCTGGCGCCGGGACTTTCCATTGTGTGGCTGGTGCTGGGATTTTCTCTGTTCAGCGAGGGGATCAGGAGGCGCTTTGAATGATCAGGATAGAAGATCTGTCGGTGGCCTTTGACGGCCCGGAAGTAGTAAAGAACGTGACATTGGAGATCAGGGACGGGGAGATCCTGGGAGTGGTGGGGGAATCCGGATCGGGGAAATCCGTGACGGCCCTGACTCTGATGGGGCTTGCGGCGGAGAATTCCCGGATCACATCGGGACGGATCCTCTTTGACGACACTGTCCTGGCGGAGGCGGAAAAGCCTAAGGACAGGGCGCTCTACCGGAAGTTTCAGGGGGATCGGATGTCCATGATCTTCCAGGAGCCCATGACCTCCCTAAATCCCACCCAGAGAGTGGGGAGACAGGTGGACGAGGTGCTGCGGCTGCATACAGAGCTCGGCCCGGAGGAAAGAAAAGCCAGGGTGCTGGAGATCTTTCAGGCGGTGGGGCTTCGGGAGCCGGAGAAGCTTTATTTCGAATATCCTCATCAGCTCTCAGGGGGAATGCGCCAGCGCGTGATGATCGCCATGGCGGTGATCCTGCGCCCGCGGCTTTTGGTGGCGGACGAGCCCACCACGGCTCTGGACGTGACCATACAGAACCAGATCGTCGCGCTGCTCAAGACGATCAACCAGAAGCAGAACAACGCCATACTGTTCATCACCCATGACCTGAATCTGGCCAGACGGCTGTGCCACAGGGTGGCGGTGATGAAAGACGGCCGCATCGTGGAACAGGGAGAGACAGAGAAGATATTTGAACACCCGGAGCATAAATACACAAAGCGGCTGATCGAGGCAGTGCCCTCCCGGGTGAAAAAACGCCGCGGG
>CANRMK010000178.1 GCA_947631715.1 uncultured Acetatifactor sp. | reverse complement strand
ATTGCCGCACACTTCATCTTATTATAAAGTAAGATACCGAAAGCGTCAAGGGGCGAAGCGCCGATTTCTCTGCAAACAAGTTACGATTCCCAACCTGTAAAAAAAGAAGCCGGACTATTCTTTCCGGCTTCCGCTAAGACAAACTGTCAGACCATAGAACAACAGGACCGCCGCCAGGCAGCATGCAGTCAGCGCCGCCAGCTCCCATATCCTGTCCCTGCTGCCCGTAAACACACTGTGCAGCAGGGGGATTCCCAATACCATAAAGAAATACCAGAAGACAGGCGGCGCACAGTTTTTCACAAAATCTGCTGCCGGATTCCTTTCCCTGATCCTCCCGGCGTCCGACAGCACAGCCGCACCTGACCGCTCCCTGCTCTGCAGCAGGAGATCCGTCAAGCGGTAAAATGTGAGCAGCGCCGTAAAATAGATCAGAATACCGATCGCCGTATGCAGCCTCTCAGGCGTCAGCGTATCCCCCATGAGGCCGGCCCTTTCCAGATATTGCGGCAGATAGATAGCGGCAATGATCCGCAGGCCGTTTACCGGTACAGTCACGATCCAGGAGCAGAATACGCTGCCTCCGATCCAGCAAAATCCCCGCAGGAGCCTGCCGGATCGGTATTTTCCGTCGGCCGGCCTGTCTGTCCCCGCCGCCCGGTGGACAAAGGAAAAGATCATCATAGCCGCCAACAGGATCAGGAAGCCCACTCCTGAGCAGGAGTCCGCGATCCAGAGCCGCAGATCCCTGTTTACATACCCTGTGCCCGGTATATAGGTAAATTCTATCCCGCTGAGAAGCTCCACCCATTTTGCCACAGGGGCCAGGATCCATCTTAAGGAATCGCAGTCCGCCTGGCTGTAATATCCTTTCAGGCCAAGGATCAGGAGCCCTCCGGTCAGGTAAAAGATCAGGTCCTCCTTTATCAGCGCCCGCACCTTTCCCCTCATCGCGCCCGGTCCTTTCCGGCCTTTCGCCTGCGCGCAGCCAATGCCAGCGCTAAAGGCAGCACGGACAGTAACAGCCCCGGCTCCGAATATTTTGAGTATCCGCCGCCCACAGCCAGATTGGACACTCTCTTGGGCAGAGGAAGCGCCTGATCCACATCAGTGCTCTCCTGATCCGTATTCCGCACCGTCTCCGTCACGGCGATAAAAGAGGTGTAGGGCGTTACCATATTGTACTCAAGCCCCAGCTTTGTGATCTCTTCTTTTGTGGATCTGTCATTGCGGACACTGCCGTATCCGGCCAGCCTGTCCAGGCGCCTCCTGGCCCACAGATACCGGATAGCTTCACTCTCTGTATCCACAGTCACGTTCTCCAGCGGGATCTCCTGCACATATTCCTCACCGCCCTGCTTTCC
This sequence comes from uncultured Acetatifactor sp., assembly GCA_947631715.1. Classification (GTDB taxonomy): domain Bacteria; phylum Bacillota; class Clostridia; order Lachnospirales; family Lachnospiraceae; genus Acetatifactor. The sequence goes on along the minus strand of CANRMK010000178.1, from coordinate 3,923 downwards.
CGTAATCTTGACGGTTCCCTCAGGAGCGCCCTCCCATTTTCCGAAAAGGACGATGGGCTGCTCTGCGTACAAGATCGAGGGCACGCCGGGTTCCACATCGCTGAGCTTTGCGGGGCCCTCATAGGATACGGACACATCTGTGAGCAGCGGCGCTTCTATGTAAGTGCGGAACTGCTCCGCCGCCTCCTTGGCGTCCCCGGAATCCGTGACAATAAAATCTTCTCCCAGTCCGCAGCCGGCAATCTGCTTAATCAGATAATCATTCACCGAGGTTCCAATGCCGAAAGAGAAGAAGCCTGCCTCGCTCATGTGTTCCGACACATAATCCACGATCTCGCTGTCGTTGGAGACATAACCGTCCGTGATGATCACAACACTTCTGGCGTATCCGTCCTGAGCCGGAATGTCCATGGCATCCTGCAGTGCGGGAAGCAGAGAGGTGCCTCCGCCGTCCTCCATCCGGTCAATGAGCTCCACCGCTGCTTTCACATTCCGCTTTGAAGCCTGCAGCGATTCGGGAGCAAGCAGAGTAGTATTGTTGGCAAACAGGATCACGTTGAACTTATCCGTCTCTTTCAGGCTGCTCACCAGATCCCGGATCAGCCCTTTCGCCGTTTCCAATGGATATCCGCTCATGGAACCGGAGATATCCAGCACAAAAAGATATTCCCTGGGTACGATCTCCGCCGGCTCATACCGCTCGGGAGGCTGTATGGCCAGCATGAAAAAGTTCTCCTGGTCCGCCCCGCCTTCCTTTCCCACCGATTCCATCATGAACCCGCTCTGGATCGCCTGCCCGGACAGCTTATAATTCAGGATAAAATCCCTGTTCCCCGCATAATCCTCCGGATCCGCCAGAGTGATCCTGGCATTGGACTCATCTTCATTTTCCACCTGGATCTCATGGGATCTGCAGGTCACCTCTGCAATGGGAACGCCGGTGGAGAGATTTACGGTGATATGATACTCTCCGGGCGGCACGTCCCCGTCCGGCAGATAAGGGCTGGCCAGCCAGTCTTCGCCGCCGTCTTTCCCCTGCTCCTTTTCCGACGTGTCAGGCGCCACGAACCGGGGGCCCACTACCGTGGGGAACATAAACTCATAAATCCCCTCTTTGGGCCTGATCAGCTGTGTATAATGCAGTTCAATGGCTGCCGTATCGCCCGGCATGATATTGGCCACATCCATGGTAAACACGTTCGGCCGCTTCTGCTCCAAAAGGGAGGCGCTTTTCCCTTCGCTCTTTGCCGCCTGATACTCTGTCTTCGCTTCCTCTTTTTCCTTGATTTTTGCGGTGATCACCTCATTTCCGATGGTCATGGTCATACCGTGGACCGCCACATCGGACGAGGTGGGAAACACATATCTGGCATTGATGGGCGTTTCTCCCTCATTGGCATAGCTCTGGGTCACATAAATTTCCGCGATCATTCCGTTTACGTTCGCCGTAACAGATGTGGATTTCAGCGGGAAATGTTCCACGGCGGAAGCGGCCTCTTCCCCGCCCTGGACGATAAAATAGGGCGCCAGAAGTCTGTCCTCTTCCTCCTGGTCTTTCTTTTGCTCCGCCGCATACACTTTCGGGGAACCGGCCCCCAGCAGCGCAAGCGCCAGCAGACAGCACAAAAATCTTTTCTTACCTCTTGCAATGTTCATGATCGACCTCCTGGAAATCCCTGGTATTTTTTTCATAAACACAGCATAAGAAGTCATTGCACAATTTGTGCATCAGATTTTTTAGCTTTTTGCATCAGTTTTTCATCATTTTTGCATCATCTGGTCTTCCGCCTGCGCGCCAAAAAGAAGATTTCCCTTTGGTCTCTCTGCCTTTTACCTCATTTTGATCTTATGACTGCAGCTTTTTGAGCAGCTCTTTCATGTTGATGGGTTTTGCAATGAAATCGTTCATTCCGCTTCGGAACGCCTGTTCCCGATCCTCCTGGAATGTATTTGCCGTGCAGGCAAAGATCCTCACCGTCCCCGCGTCAGGCCTGTCCAACCCCCGGATCTTCCTGGCCGCCTCATACCCGTTCATCTCCGGCATCAGAAGATCCATCAAAATCACACTGTATTCTCCTGGTCCAGAAGCTTCAAAGACCTCCACGGCTTTCTTCCCGTTCAGCACATGGATGACCTGATATCCCTCGCCCTCCAGCAGCTCCACTAAGATCTGGCCGTTCAGCTCATTGTCTTCCGCGATCAGGACTTTCGGCAGACTGTTTGGGCCGTTGTCCTCAGCGCCGTCCTTCACGAACACAGCTTCTCCGGCAAGAGCCGCCGGCCTGGCCGGAAAGAGAAAGGTAAAACAGCTTCCCTCACCCGGCCTGCTCTCTACGCTCAGAGAGCCGCCCATTCGCTGGGCCAACAGCGCACAGATGGAAAGCCCCAGGCCGGTCCCCTGATTTCCCTGGGATACCGTCTCCCGCTCCTGGGTAAAGGGCCTGAAAATTTCTTTCTGGAACTCTTCGCTCATGCCCCGGCCGGTATCTCTGACCCGGATCCTGGTGATGATGCTGCCCTCCCCATTCTCGGTCTGGCCGACCTCCAAAGTCACGCTGTCCCCATGCTTTGTATATTTGTGCGCATTGTCCAGCAGGTTCAAAAGTATCTGCTGGATCCTCGCGGAATCTCCCAGAATCCCCGGCCAGGTCAGCTTTCCCTCTATTCTGAAATCGATTCCTTTCTCTTCCATACCGCCCTTTTCCACGGATTCCACCGCAGCGAGGAGCAGTTCCAGATCCACCGGCTTCTGTTCCAGCTTCATTTCCCCGTCCTGAAGCCTCGACATATCCAGCACATTGTTCACCAGGGAGAGAAGATACTGAGATACCGTGGAAGACTGCCGCAGATACGACACCATCTTTTCTTTGTCATCCACATTCTGGGACATCAGATAATTTAAGCTGATCAGACCGTTCAAAGGCGTGCGGATCTCATGGCTCATAGCGGAGAGGAAATCGCTCTTGGCCTTTGCGTCCGCCCGGGCCTTAACGGCGCGGAACCGGGCGTGCATGGCAGCGCCCACCAGAATGCAGATCATGACCAGCGCGGCCCCCATCAGGATCAGCGTATAGCGGTACTGATACACAAAATCCCCCACTGTGTACTCATACATATTTTCCGTGACAGAAGCTATGACATACCCGGAGACCTCCGCATAGGATATCTGCGCAATGGATTTATTCAGGATAGAGATCTGAAGCTCTTTTTCCCTCCATTCCCTGCTTTCCTCTTTTTCCAGCGGCGTCACCGCTGAAAAGCAGAGCTGATCTGCAAGCTCCAGTACGGGAATCACCATCAGGTCATGATAGTAAGGCTTATAAAGCCAGTATTCCGCCACATACTGGTTCTGGATCAGAAGATCCGCCTCGCCCCTGCTCACCGCATTCAGGCAGTCCTCCATAGAATCATAGTCCACCAGTTTAAAATTCGGATACTGTCCGCCGATCACTTTCTTGATGGTCTGCGAGCCTGTGGAAATCGCTACTGTCAAATGGGCGTCCGCCTTAAAGTTCAGTCCCTCCTTGGCAACGATCACCTTCCGGCTTGACAGGTATGGATCGCTCATAAGGATTCCCCTTGCAGCCTGGTTTTCCTTGTTGTACTCCACGCCCGTGACCAGATCGAATCCCTCGTTCAGAAGATAGTCGTATGTGACGTCTCCGGCCGGAAGCTCCACATACTCAAAATGCAGTCCGCTGATCTCTGAGATCCGGTCAAAAATGTACCGTGAGACGCCGGCCAGTTCTCCATTCTCCCCCTGAAAAGAGACCGGCTTCCTGTCGCGGACATAGCCCACCTTTAAGATCTTTCCCGACTCGATATAGGCCTGTTCTTCCTCTGTAAAGGAATTGTCAGGCAATTCCTGAGCTTCCGCGGAAATTCCCGGCAGCCCTCCCGCCAGGACCGCTGCCAGCACAAAT
>CANRMK010000177.1 GCA_947631715.1 uncultured Acetatifactor sp. | reverse complement strand
AAGCGTCACCTTTAAGGCGGGAGATCCTGCTGTGGGAGATCCGGGCAATGCCATCAAGATCGACGCCACCGGCATCGGCCCCATGCGGGTCCAGGTGGGCGCCAACGAGGGACAGGTGCTTGCCATCAATATACCTGCGGTCAACCTGAAAAATATGGAGATCGAGAATATTGACGTGAGCACGCAGAGCGGCGCTCTTGACGCCATTGAGCGGCTGGATTCTGCCATTAAGTATGTGTCTTCTGTGAGAGGCCGACTGGGAGCTTACCAGAACAGGCTGGAATCTACGATCAACAATCTGGACGTGACCACAGAGAATATGACCGCGGCCTACTCCAGGATCATGGACGTGGACATGGCGGAAGAAATGACCAATTATACTACATATCAGGTGCTTACTCAGGCGGGGACTTCCATGCTGGCTCAGGCCAACGAGAGACCGTCTCAGGTGCTGCAGCTGCTGCAGTGACCGTTTTTGGAAACGTTTGGTTTACAGACCGCATATGGCGGTAAAGGGGAAATATGACAAGTGAGGTAAAACAGCAGTTCACACTTCGGATTGTTCAGGCGAATTCTACGGAACTGGTGGTAATCTTATATGAGATGCTCCTGTCTTATCTGCAGGAGAGCCGGGAGGCGCTGGCGAAGCCGGACACTACAGGCTTCCGTGAGGGAATCCGCAGAGCCCGCGGCTGCCTGAATGAGCTGATCGGATCTTTGCACATGGAATATGAACCTGCGCCCGCCCTGTTGCAGCTGTACCTTTTCTGCCTGAGAAGACTGGCTGCAGGAGAGGCGAAAGCGGATCTTGAGCCTTTGGAGGAGGTGGAACAGGTGATGAAGCCTCTCCACGATGCATACAGCCAGATCGCGTCCCAGAACAGCGGCGGCCCGGTGATGGAAAATTCTCAGACAGTGTATGCCGGCCTGACCTACGGCAGGAATACTTTAACCGAAAACATGACCGACCAGGGCGCGAACAGGGGAATGTACGTTTGAGGGAATTTCTTCGGAAATATCCTCCGAAGCGGCCTGGCCCAAAAGGTACTTGTACCTCTTTTGAAGAGCCGTGATCTCATAAATATAGCTGTCGATCAAATCTGTATCGAGAGCATCGTCAAAGCCCGCATAGGCAAGATCCAATGCCTGGCGGGTCTTTTGTATGGAATCGTGCAGAGTGACGGGGGAGTAATCCTCTTCTGCAGGACTGTTATTTGTCAGTTTCCGGCTGAAAATCACTTTCATAGGGGATGCTCCTTTCTATCGGTTCTTTAAATTATAGACGCACATTTAGAAAAATATACCAATTTTGGAAATAGAAAGCATAATTTTCCCGGAAAAATCATACTGTGTACAAGGTACGAGAGGTGAGGTTTGAAAGGAAACTTTCAAAGGCCGAATTTATGTGCGTTGAAGTGCACAGGGGGTATAAGAATGCCTGAGAATATGCTGGGAACGGCGGCTATCGTCATTGCCTGCGCTGCAGTGCTCCTGATAGGGGTTGTCAAAAGCAGGCTGGAATGGCTTTTAAATATTCTGATGAGAAGTATCCTGGGGACGGTAGCAATCTATTTTATCAATGCCGGCCTGGCCGGAATCGGGATCTCCCTTGGAGTGGGCGTGAACCCTCTGACTGTTTTGACATCCGGAATTCTTGGATTTCCGGGCCTGGCGGTCATTTACGGGATCGGGTTTTATAATTTTTTGTAGACTATTGACAAAAATGAATTTTTTGTATAATTCCACTTGCAAAATAAAAATTCGTTGGTTATAATGCGTTTACAACATTCGTTTCTTTCAAACTTTTATTCTGTCATCTGCTTGGGGGTTTCCCCGGAATTACCCTTTGATGGCAGGTCATCATGCAGGGCATAGGAAAGTCTGTGTCTAAGTTTTATGTTTAGTTCCGCGGGACAGATTTCGTCCCAAAAGTCTCAGACATTCAAAACAGTAGAAGAAAGGAGTTGATTGTTTGGCGGCTCTGTGCGTATTGCTGGCAGCAGCCTGTCTGTATGATTATCGAAAGAAAAAGATTCCCAATCCGCTCTCCGCTGCGGCGTTCTTTCTGGGTGTGGGATGGCGGTGCCGGGCGGAGGGAGCAGCGGGACTTTTATTCTTTTTGGGACAGGCTGCCATGGTCATGGTTCCGCTGTACCTGTTATACCGGATCGGTGTGGTGGGCGCCGGAGATGTAAAGCTGTTCGGTATCACGGCAGGGTTTCTGCCATTCAAAAAGGTTAAGATATTCTTGTTCGTATCGCTGCTGATCGCGGCAATATTATCACTGTTAAAACTTTTGAGTCAGAATAATCTGGAAAAACGTCTGCGGCACCTGGCCGGTTATGTGTCGCGGACAGTGCAGAAAGGCTGGGAATTATACCCGGAGAGCGGCCTGGAGCTTGCGGAGGCCGGAATTCGATTATCCGGGCCGATCCTGGCCAGCCTGCTTCTGTATCTGGGAGGTGTCTATTGAAAAAGGAATGGGATCAAAAAAATGCGCCTGCGGGGAGAACTCTAATTTTTTGTGACCCGGAGGAGGAATACGCACAGCTTATGACAGAATACCTGAAAAAGCAGAAAGACCTGCCGTGGGAGCTGCACACTTATACAGACGTACAGGAGCTTCTGAACGCCGGGGAGGAGCCCATGTCGATTCTGCTGGTGGCAGAGTCGGCATACTGCAGAGAATTGATGCAGCTGGAACCGATAAGGCTTGTGGTTCTGAGCGAGAGTGGGCTGATGCGCTGGGAAGACCTCTGTTATGTGGATAAATATCAGCAGGCCGATGAGGTGCTCAGGTTTCTTCTGGATGCTTATCTGGAGATTGCGGATACTTCTCTCCCGAGACTGCAGAAAAACCTGAATACCGTGTTTATCGGAAATTATTCTCCGGTCCGGAGAGGAATGCAGACTTCTTTAGCCCTGACGTTCAGCCAGCTTCTTGCCAGGGAACATGCGGTGCTGTATCTGAACTTTGAACATTATGCCGGAATACCGGAACTTGTACCGAATGCCGGGGCCTATGACCTGGCAGATCTACTTTACTTTCTGGATGCCGATAAAGAAAAATTCCGGCTCCGGCTGCAGTCTATCCGAAAGCGCATCGGCAGCCTCGACTATGTACCTCCCATGAAATCCGGACAGAACCTTTTGACGGTGACGGAGGCGGAGTGGATCGGCCTGTTCCGAAAGATCGCAGAACTGGGAGAATACGAGTATGTGATCCTGGATTTGAGTGAAAGTATGCAGGGACTTTTTCAGCTCCTGCGGTTGTGCAAAAAGGTGTATACAGTGACCAGAGAAGACAGAATCGCCCAAAGTAAACTTCTGCAGTATGAACAGCTGCTTTCGCTGTGTGAATTTGAGGACGTGCTGGAAAAGACGCAGCGGCTGAGCCTGACACATATCCGAAAGCTCCCGGAGGATCTGGAGCAGCTTACGAAAAGCGATCTGGCAGTTTTGGCCGAAAAGCTGTTGGCTGATATCACTGCCTGAGGAAAGGGGATATGTGAATGGAATACGCAGAGCTGAAACGGGAGCTGCGGCAGAAAGTACAGGAAAGAATGGACTATGAAAAAGATTTATCCGATGAGGAAGTGGAGGAGACCATTGATGAGGTGCTGCTGGGTCAGGAGAGGCTGGCGGTCTATCCGGTGGAAGTGCGGAGAAAACTGAAAAAGGAACTGTTCGATTCCCTGCGGAGGCTGGATATTCTACAGATCTTTGTGGAGGACAGCTCTGTGACTGAGATCATGATCAATGGGAAAGACAATATATTCGTGGAGCAGGATGGGCGCCTCAGCAAATTGGAAATGGGATTTGAATCCTTGGAAAAGCTTCAGGATGTGATCCAGCAGATCGTAGCAGGCTGCAACCGGGTGGTGAATGAGGCATCACCCATTGTAGACGCCCGTCTGCCCAACGGATCCCGGGTCAACATTGTGATGAATCCAGTGGCTTTGAACGGTCCCATCGTAACGATCCGCCGCTTCCCTGAGAACCCTATCACCATGGAAAAGCTGCTCCAGAAAAATTCCATTTCCCTGGAGGCTGCGGAATATCTGGAAAGGCTTGTAAAGGCAAAGTACAACATTTTGATCAGCGGAGGGACCGGAAGCGGGAAGACGACTTTTTTGAATGTTCTGTCTCGATATATTCCTTCGGAAGAGCGCATTATCACCATAGAGGACAGCGCGGAGCTGCAGCTGCAGGAGCTGCCGAATCTGGTGCGGCTGGAGACGCGCAACAGCAATGTGGAGGGATGCCGGGAAGTGACGATCCGAGAGCTGATCCGCTCTTCATTGCGGATGCGTCCTGACAGGATCATCGTGGGAGAGGTCAGAGGCGCAGAAGCCATAGATATGCTTCAATGTCTGAATACAGGGCATGACGGAAGTATGTCCACCGGTCATGCAAACAGCGGAAAGGACATGCTTGCCCGCCTGGAAAATATGGTGCTTATGGGAATGGAACTGCCCCTGGGAGCTGTCAGGGCCCAGATCGCATCGGGAGTGGACATTGTGGTGCATCTGGGCCGGCTGCGGGACAAATCGAGAAAGGTGCTGGAAATCCAGGAAGTGGTGGGCTGTGAGCAGGGTGAGATCAAACTGAATCCGCTGTTCCTTTTTGAGGAAATGGGGGAGGACAGACAGGGGAACATCGTGGGGCGGCTTCAGAGGAAAGGGGGACTGCTGCGTGAAAACAAGCTTAAAGCGGCAGGATTATCATAAGTACAGGTGGAAAAAGGGAGAAAAAATCCTGGCAATATTGCTTTCGGCATCTGTAACCTATTTCGCTGCCTGGTTCTTTTACCGCAGTCTGTGGGCGCTGCTTCCGCTGTTCCCTCTGGGAATTATCTGTTTTAGAAAAATCCGGAAAAACAAGTTGAATGCTGTGAGAGAAGAACTGAGAACGCAGTTCCGGGAGTGCATTCTCTCTGCGGCATCTTCGCTTCAGGCAGGATATTCTGCGGAGAATGCATTTCTGGAGTGTGAGAAAGATATGAAACTGATGTATGGGGAAAAGGCTGTGATCTCATCCGAACTGGAACTGATCCGGCGCGGGCTTGCCATTAATATTACCCTGGAGGAATTACTGCAGGACCTGGCACAGAGAAGTGAGTGTGAAGAGATTGGCCAGTTCGTACATGTTTTTTCACTGGCGAAACGAAACGGAGGAAACATGGCCGAAATCATTAAAAATTCGGCCTCATTGATCGGCAGGCGGATCGAACAGCATCAGGAAATCGTGACAATGCTGTCCGGGAAACGGATGGAACTGAATATTATGAAACTTATGCCTTTTGGGATTCTGTTCTATATCAATATAGGAAATCCCGGTTATTTTGACAATTTATACCATAATCCTGCAGGCGTGGCAGTGATGACCGGCTG
>CANRMK010000176.1 GCA_947631715.1 uncultured Acetatifactor sp. | reverse complement strand
CTCGAGAGTACCTCGCCAAGTGCCGACGTGCTCCAACGGTCTGCCGGGAGAACATCGACATTACCGGGCTGAATACGGTCGATTGGGGTTGAAATTGTTGCAAAAGCAGGCAGGAAGAATAAATATGGTTCTTGACAACCTGTGTCCTGTGTGGTATTATGTTCCAGTATGCCGCATGACTAGGCATAAGCGCATCTGTATGATGCCGCCAAAGTCAGCGAGTAAATGGATCCTGCGGGGTCCTTGAACAGGAGGTGCCAGAATATGTACGCAATTATTGCAACAGGCGGAAAGCAGTACAAGGTTTCCGAGGGCGATGTGCTCAGAGTGGAAAAGCTTGACGTGGAGACCGGAAATACTGTTACTTTTGACCGTGTGATCGCAGTAAGTGACGGTACCCTGAAAGTCGGTGAAGACGTTGCCAAGGCAAACGTTACTGCCACCGTTATGGAACAGGGCAGAGGTAAAAAGGTCATTGTATACAAGTACAAGAGAAAGACCGGCTACCACAAGAAGAACGGTCACAGACAGGCATATACCAAGGTCAAGATCGACAAGATCAACGCGTAGGCCATGACGACGGTAACGATCCGCAGAGACAGGGACGGAGCATACAGGGGATTTACCTGCAGCGGCCATGCGGGCTATGCCAGGAAAGGACAGCCGGACATCGTGTGCGCGGCTGTTTCGGCACTGGTGATTGGGGCGGTCAATTCCCTGGAGGATCTGGCGGGCGAGAGGCTCAAAGCGGAGACAGATGCAGACACTGGCTTTATCCGCTGCGAATTTCAGGACAGCCTGCAGGAGAGATCCGTTTTTCTGTTGGATTCCATGGTGTATTCCCTGGAGAATATCAGCAGGGAATACGGTACTAAATATTTACAAGTCAAATACGAGGAGGTGTGAGACATGCTGAACATGAACCTTCAATTTTTCGCACATAAAAAGGGAGTCGGCTCTACCAAGAACGGCAGAGATTCCGAATCCAAGCGTTTAGGCGCGAAGAGAGCTGACGGACAGTTCGTAAAGGCAGGAAATATTCTTTACAGACAGCGCGGTACCAAGATCCATCCCGGCACCAACGTAGGCATCGGCGGTGACGATACCCTGTTTGCACTGGTTGACGGTGTTCTCCGTTTCGAGAGAATGGGCCGTGACAAGAAACAGGCTTCCGTATATCCTGTAGAGAAATAACATTTGCGAAAGATTCAAGGCTTCAGGCGCTGCCTGGAGCCTTTCAAATTATAAGGTTCTAATGTGAAAGACCTAAGAGTGGATCTGCAGGGGCGAATCGGGAAAGGCGGAACGGAAATGTTTGCAGACAGAGCCAGGATCTTTGTGAGAAGCGGCAAGGGCGGCGACGGACACGTCTCTTTCCGCCGTGAAAAATATGTGGCAGCGGGAGGCCCGGACGGCGGAGACGGCGGCAGAGGCGGCGATGTGATCTTTGAGGTGGATGAGGGACTCAACACTCTGATCGATTTCCGCAATACGAGAAAATATAAGGCCGGAGACGGTGAGCCGGGTGGAAAGCGGAACTGCCGCGGCCGGGACGGCGAGGACATTGTGATCAAGGTCCCCCAGGGCACGGTGATCCGCGAGGCGGAGAGCGGTCGGATCATAATGGACATGTCCGGGGAAAACAGGCGGGTAACGCTGCTTACGGGCGGCAGAGGCGGCAACGGCAATCAGCATTATGCCACCAGCACCATGCAGGCTCCAAAGTATGCCCAGCCCGGACAACCCGCCCGGGAACTGGAGCTTCTGCTGGAGCTGAAGATGATAGCGGACGTGGGGCTTGTGGGCTTTCCCAATGTGGGGAAATCCACGTTCCTCTCAAGAGTGACAAATGCCCGTCCCAAGATCGCCAACTATCATTTTACTACTCTGAATCCGAATCTGGGCGTGGTAGACCTGGAAGGCACCAGGGGGTTCGTCATCGCCGACATTCCAGGGCTGATCGAGGGGGCCTCCCAGGGAGTGGGACTGGGGCATGAATTCCTGCGCCATATCGAGCGCACCAAGGTGATCATTCATATTGTGGACGCGGCAGGCACGGAGGGCAGGGATCCCATAGAAGACATTTATGCCATCAACAGAGAGTTGGAGGCATACAATCCGGAGATTGCAAAAAGGCCCCAGGTAATAGCGGCCAATAAGATTGACGCCATCTATGACCCTTTAAAGGACCCTGTGGAGGCGATACGGGCCGAATTCGGCCCGAAAGGCATTCCCGTCTATCCCATATCCGCCGTCAGCGGAGAGGGCGTGAGAGAGCTTCTCTACAAGGTAAATGAAATGCTGCAGGGGCTTGGGGAACAGGTGACGGTCTTTCAACAGGAATATTTTCCGGAGAGAGACGCTGCAGGCGGTGATGAGCCCTATACTGTTGAGTATGACCGGGAGAAGGGCGCCTATGTAGTAGAGGGCCCGAGAATCGAAAAGATGCTTGGCTATACCAATTTAGACAGCGAGAAAGGATTTGCTTTCTTCCAGAAATTCCTGAAAGAAGCGGGGATCCTGGACGAGCTGGAGGCCATGGGGATCCAGGACGGCGACACCGTCCGCATGTACGGCCTTTCTTTCGACTATTATAAATAATGGATAACTGAAATTTAAAATAACAGGAGAGCAAGAAGATATGACGAGTAAACAGAGAGCTTACCTGAAAAGCCTGGCCAATGGGCTGAATCCTATATTTCAGGTAGGGAAATCCAGCCTGACTCCGGAACTGACGGAGGCGGTCAGCCAGTCTTTTCACAACAATGAACTGATCAAGGTAGCCGTGCTGAAGAACTGTGCAGACGATCCCCGCGAGATTGCCGAAATAGTGGCTGACAGGACCCATTCCCAGGTAGTGCAGGTCATCGGCAAAAAGATCATTCTGTACAAGCCTGACAAGGAAAAGCCAAAGATTCAGCTTCCGCGCTGATCCGGACAGTATAAGGCAGGACAAGGTCATGAGAAAGATCGGGATTTTGGGAGGGACATTCAATCCTGTCCACGTGGGGCATCTGATGCTGGCGGAATGCGCCAGAGATACCATCGGGCTGGACGAAGTCTGGTTCATTCCTACCGGGCAGTCATACAAAAAGAACGATCTGCCCGGGGAAGAACGCCTGAACATGGTGCAGATGGCCATAGCGGGCAATCCGGCGTTCTGCTGTCTGGATCTGGAAATCAGGCGCGGCGGCTACACCTACACGTACGAGACCATAGAGCAGCTCAGGGACATGTATCCCGGAGAAGAATTTTATTTTATCGCCGGGGCGGACTGCCTGGAAACCATAGAACAGTGGAAATGTCCGGAGAGGATCTTTAAAGGCTGCACTCTGGCTGCCGCCGTCCGCGGCCATTCCTGCATGGAGGAAATGGAACGCCTGAAAGGAGAGCTTGTGGAGCGTTTCTGCGCCAGGATCATTCTGCTTCCTTTTTTAGAGATGTCGCTTTCGTCCACACAGATCCGGGAGCGCGTGCGAAAGGGGCAGAGTATCCGTTATCTGGTGCCGGACAGTGTTTCAGACTATATAAAAGAAAAGGGATTTTACCGTGAAGAAAGACAAGAAGACGAACCATGAGAAAAAAAGAGGCGGTCATGAGCTGAAAAAACTTCGAAAAGCCGTCAGGAAAGTTCAGGACAGCAAACGGTACGAGCATACCGTAGGCGTCGAATACACGGCTGCCGCACTGGCCATGCGCTATGGAGCGGACATGGAAGCGGCGCAGACAGCCGGGCTGCTCCACGACTGCGCAAAGTGCATCTCGGACGAGGATAAGCTTGCTCTCTGCAAAAAAAATCATATCCCCGTGACGGAGTCAGAACGCAGATCGCCGTTTCTCCTGCATGCCAAGGTGGGAGGCTGGCTGGCCCAGACAAAGTACGGCATAGAGGACAGGGATATCCTGAATGCCATTGTCCATCACACCACAGGCCGGGAGAATATGAGCCTACTGGAAAAGATCATATTTGTGGCGGACTATATTGAACCGGGCAGAAAGAGCGCTCCCAATCTGGACAGCATCAGGGCGCTTGCATTCCGGGATCTGGACAGAGCGCTCCTGTGTATCCTGGAGGATACTCTGAGCTATCTTAGATCCTCCGGGGGAGAGTTGGATCCCATGACCGAGATCACATGGCAGTATTACCACGGTATTCTTGCGCAGAATGACGGCCGCCCGAAAGAGGCGGAGCCTGCTTAGGGCAGGGCAAAGTGTTACCATAGGTCATGAACGAGAAAGGAAAAATCCGCATGGAACGTATCGAAAAAGGAAAAGAAAAATCACTGGAAAACGTTAAACTGGCCATAGAAGCCCTGGAGGACAAAAAGGGGGAGGATATCCGCGTGATCGATATCAGCGAAGTATCCGTCCTGGCAGATTATTTCATCATCGCGGGAGGCAGCAGCCCCAACCAGATCCAGGCCCTGAGCGACAATGTGGAGGAAAAGCTGGGCAGGGCGGGAACGCCGGTCCGTCAGATCGAGGGATACCAGACGGCCAACTGGGTGCTTCTTGATTTTGGAGATGTGATCGTCCACATATTTGACAGAGAAAACCGTCTCCTGTACGATCTGGAGCGCATCTGGAGAGACGGAAAGCAGATCGATCCGAAAGACCTGTGAATAACGCCCCGGCCACCGGGGGAATGATAATGATGACCTGAAAAAAATCCCGGAGCTTATTCAGCCCCGGGATTTTTACGGCGGTTAAGCCGTAGTGCTGCTCCTGTCTGACAGGTGCATAAAGAAACTGATCAGATAGAGACCGCAGATACCTACCAGCGTGTAGACAATCCTGGAAAACCATGACATATTGCCGAAGATAAAGGCTACCAGGTCAAATCTGAACAGTCCGATCAGAGCCCAGTTGATGGCGCCGATGATCGCGATGGTAAGCGCGGTACCGTCCAAAAATTTATTTCCCATAATTTTCCTCATTTCTGCCGCTTCAGCGACTGTCTCAACCTTTTGATCACAAGTTTTACGCACGGCTACTTTTCAGGACCGGCTGTATTAATCTGTGCAGAATCCAAAAAAATATACAAAAGAGAGACGTACAGGATCAAGGAAAATCATGCCATTTTTCAAAATGGGCCGTATCTTAACGGTAAAAGCGGAAAACGCCGAATACCTTTCCCAGGATCCGGCAGTCCTCAACGATAATGGGATCCATGGAATCGTTTTCCGGCTGCAGTCTGATATGGCCGTTTTCTTTGTAAAAGGTCTTCACTGTGGCGGAATCGTCAATGAGAGCCACGACGATCTCCCCGTTTCGCGCATCGGAACAGGAGTTCACGAAAACACGATCGCCGTTCATGATACCGGCATTGATCATGGAATCCCCGCGGACATTCAATATAAAAGATTCTCCCTTTGGCACCACATCGGCCGGGACAGGGAAATAGTCCTGGATATTTTCCTCCGCCAG
>CANRMK010000175.1 GCA_947631715.1 uncultured Acetatifactor sp. | reverse complement strand
TATACACTTCCTCGTTGCCTAGGCGTGTTCGGGACTTTCACCCGTTAGAGCGCGCCCATGGCGCGCAAACAAAAAGGCAGCACAGAGATCGTCAGATCACTCTGTACTGCCTTTTTCCTTTTTTCTTTATTCTTTACTGATTCTTTACTGCCCGCAGACTTTTTTCAGTCTGCTCCGAACCGTTCTTACAAAGCGCGGCGGCATATCATCAGCCCTTTACGCTCCCCATTGCCAGACCCTGCACAATATGCTTGGACAGGATCAGATACACCACAATGACCGGGAAAATAGAAAAGGAAATCGCCATATATACCACGCCCAGATCCTTTTCCTTCCAGTCCGCACTCCTCAGCTGAGCGATCAGGATCGGGAGCGTCTTCATCTTGTCGTCGTGGAGAATTAACGACGGTGTGAAGTAATTATTCCAGCTGGACACAAAGGAGAAGATCGCCTGTACCGCCATCGCCGGCTTCATCAGCGGGAGCACGATACTGTTAAAGGTGCGAAACTCACCGGAGCCGTCGATTCTCGCCGCTTCCACCAGGGACAACGGAAGCGCGCTCTCCATATACTGTTTCATGTAAAAGAAGACCACAGGGGAGGCAATCGCAGGTACGATCAGTGGAATAAAATTATCCTCCAGCCCCATCCCCCTTACCAGCTGCAGGAATCCCAGCACTGTCACCTGGGACGGAATCATCATCACAGCCAGGATAAAGGTGAACATAAAATTCTTCAGCTTAAAATCGTATGCATGGATCGCGTATGCTGTCATCGTGGAAAAATATGTGCACAGCGCTGCCGTAAGGAGCGAAACGATGATGCTGTTGATCATTCCCGTCATCATAGAGATCATGGGAAAATGCAGCATATTATTCCAGTTCTGCAGCAGATGCGAACCCGGAATATAGGAAAACCCTCTGGCCAGATCTCCCTGGCTTCTGGTGGCATTGATAAACAACACATAGAACCAGAACAGGCAGAGGAACGAAATTAGGACAAGCACCACATAGGCGATCACACGGCGTGCACCGATGCCGACGCCCTTGGAAGCTTTCTGCTTATTATTTGATTTGACTGCCATCTCTGCACACCTCCTACTCTTTCTTTCCGTTGGTAAACTTGAAAACGATCAGGCTCAAAATACCCGTGATAACGAACAGGTAAACAGAAATCGCACCGCCCATTCCGTAATTCTTACTGTAAAGGTTATCGTTCAGATACATGATCAGCGTTCTCGAAGTATTTGCCGGGCTGTTGCCTCCGGTCAATATCTGCGGCACATCGAACATCTGCAGGCCGCCGATCAGAGACGTGATCATGACATAGAGCAGGATCGGTTTCAAAAGCGGAAGTGTGATCTTGAAAAAGACCTGAGTGGATGTGGCGCCATCCACCTGTGCCGCTTCAAAAAGCGAAGTATCTATTCCCATCATGCCCGCCATCAAAAGAATCGTTGTATTTCCAAACCACATCAGGAAGTTCATAAATGCAATGATCGATCTTGTGGTCCACACGCGGTCCAAAAAAGGATAAGGCTGTTCAAAGATCCCACTGCTTACCAGTATAGAATTCACAGGACCGCTGTTGGAGAACAGCATAAAGAACAGCATGGCAAATGCGGCTGCCATGATCAAGTTCGGCAGATAAATCACTGTCTTAAAGAACCTCTGTCCCTTCAGCCTCAGGCTGGGATCAGAAAACCAGGCGGCCAGGAGCAGCGACACCACAATCTGAGGGACAAAACCCATCAGCCAGATGATCAGCGTATTGCCGGTATATTTCCAGATATCTCCGTTCGAAAACAGTTTAATGTAATTTTCAATTCCTTTAAAGTTAGGGCCGATTACGTTCAGGCCCGACCTGAAATATTCATAGAAGCTGTAGTATATGGTACTGATCAAGGGAATCAGCTGAAAGATTACGAAAGTAACCACAAAAGGGATCAGGAAAATATATCCCCACTTATTATAGCGGACTGCCTTGCTGTGTTTCGCTTTCATCGATTTTCCACCATCCTTCCTGCCTAAATGCCCGATACCGTTTCATAATCCTGAAAGGCGTGCCCGCCCAAAGGCAGGCACGTCCTTTCATTCTCACGTGCTGTCGGCTCCCAGATGGTTCCGCAGGCTGCGGAGCATCCGGATTCCTCGGCACTGAACCGATCATTCTTCAGGAGCGGTCAGTTCAGGATGCTTTGTAATTACTTCCTTGTAGAAAGTATCTATTGCTGTGTCAAGATCGATGTTGCCTTTCATGTAATCCAGCATTGCAGACATGAATTCCTCTGTGCAGGCCTGATCATAAGGCCCAAGGTTGCTCAGATCCAGTCCATCAACACCTGCGCAGTACATAGGCAGAGGGTTCTGTCCGCCCAGCACCTTGCTGGTGTACTCAGCGCCGTCAATCAGCTCGGAACCGTCAGCCAGAGCTTCCATTGCGGGCTTGTTGTTTACGAAGTCATCGTCTTTCACCACGATACCCGTCATGATATCCTTGTCGCAGGTCAGCTTCAGCATGATGTCTTTGATAACGCCTGCATTGTCGGTTCCGGTTGCAGCGCAGATCCAGGTTCCGCCCCAGAAGAAGCCCTGAGGTCCTTCGCATGCGCCCCATCCGCCGTTGTATCCGATACTGCCCTCTGTGTCAGCAGACATGGAGAAGTTTACAAGCCATGCGGGTCCAAAGTATGCAAATACCTTTCCCTCGGGGAAGAAGCCCTTGCTCCAGTCATCGCTCCACAGCTCATGAGTGCCAGTGTAGCCTGCGTCTACCAGTTCCTTGGAATTGTTCACCCAGTTCATTACGTTCTCGTCAATGTTGATCTTGCCGTCTACTACCCAAGGGCTGGACACATTGTTGGTGTAAGTGCGGAAAGTATCTGCGGCGGAGCTTGTGATCTGATAGCCTGCATCATACAGCTCCTTAGCAGTTGCATTGAAAGTATCCCAGTCTTTTACCTTTTCCTGTACAACAGCCGGATCGTCGCTTCCGAACACTTCCTTTGCAGCCTCGCGGTTATAGAACATAACGCCCGGGCAGCCCTGCCAGGAAAGTCCTTTCAGTACCCCGTTGGAATCAGTCACCACATCCTGGGTGTATTTGTACTGATCCGCAATGTCGGCATCTGTAATGCCAAGATCCTTAACTGCCATAGAATAATCAGTATTCACATACTTCAAAGCGTAGTCTGCCTCTACCAGGAAGATATCTACCTTATCGTCTGCAGCGGCACTCTCCTGGTTCAGCAATGCTTCGTCCAGATTGTTCTGATAAGCGTTGTCCTTGTTGGGAGTGATATTCCACTTAACAGTAATGTCATCGATGGTAGCTTCCACGGTACCGGATACGTTTCCATCTGCGTCCGTAGTGGTGTTGTCGCTTCCCTCAACATAACCGGGATAGTGATCTCTCATACGGCTCATGAACTCGGTGTTCCAGCAGTAGATGTTCAGTACAGTCCCCTCACCGTCAGCGCGCTTATAAGTGCCGCTTTCCGTACCCTGTGATTCATCGGAGCCGGCTGCGCCCGCATTTGCGGAGCTCTCACTTCCGGGCTCTACCCCCCCGGAACTGGAACTGCCTCCCGTCTCATTTCCGCAGCCTGCCAGCATACCCGTCAGCATGGCTGCCGCAAGAAACATGCTCAATACTTTTTTCTTCATGTCTTCATTTCCTCCCTTTTCATTTAGGTTTGAAAGTTTGTAAAAAGTTGCTTTGCATTTATAACATGCACAGGTCTTGCTGCCCCGCGCATAATGCCTGGTTCAGATACCGGCCACCGATTTGCCCTCCACCAGATCGCCCGGTATCACGATCTGTTCGATAATGGTAGTCTTCGGTTTTTCCATCAGCCTGATCAGCTGAGAAGCTGCTGTCCGGCCGATCTGTTCGGTGTTCTGCTTCACCGTTGTCAGCCTTGGTTCCAGGTGGATTGCTGCCGGTATACCGTCATATCCGGCCACTGAGATATCCTCCGGGATCCGCATTCCCCTCTCCCTTATGGCATTGATCCCGCCAAAAGCCGCAAAATCATCGGGATACATAATGCACGTGGGAGGCTTTGGAAGATCCAGCAGTTCCCCCGTTACAGCATAGGCAGTCTTCGTGTCCCGGTATGCGGCTTCCCTGATATACGCCGCCGGTATTTCCAGCTCCAGCTCTTCCGCTGTTTTATAAAAACCGGCAAGACGGTTCTGCGTCACCGAGGAATCCGCGCCGTGGATATAGGCGATCCTGCGGTGACCCCTGCCATATATATAGCGGAGCAGTTCCCTGATCCCGCCCACATTATCGGAAAGCACTGCCATACGGTTGTTGAACAGATAGTCCACCGTCACCACGGGAATATTGCTTCGGATCAGTTCAATGACCTCTGGATCACTGAAATCGATGCAGGCCAGCACCACGCCGTCAAATCCTCTGTATCTGCTGTGCTCCAGATAGGACATCCTCCCCTCACGGTTCTTGCAGCCGTTGATAAAGGTAATGTCATATCCGTGCTTTTCGGCTGTCCGCTTGAAACTGTCCAGAACACTGGAGAAGTAATCATGGGTGAGGCCGCTCATGGCCTCGTCCACGAACAGCACTCCAATGTCATAGGTGCGGTTCGTCTTCAGGGCCCTGGCGGAAAAATTCGGGAGATAACCCATTTCTTTGGCGACCCGCTTGATATTCTCACGGGTCTCTTCCCCAATATCCGTATGATTGTTCAGGGCTTTACTCACTGTTGCGACTGACACGCCGCATACTTTAGAAATGTCTTTCAGCGATGCCATGCCACTCACCCTTTCCTCCTGTGCCTGTATCGTACAGTGCTTAATCGTTTTCGTGTTTCTACTATACATCACCTTGCCCGACTTTGCAACTATCATTTTCATGTTTTTCGTCTTTTTGTCTATAATGTCCATTTCTCTACATCTGCTTTTGTATAAAAAATCAATTCCTTCTCTTGTTTTGCCGTAAAAAACGAAGCATTTCACTTTAACGATTTCGCATGATAAAGCATTAAACTTCTATGTCACTCCTCTGCCGCGAACTTTTTGTTAGTATATATCCACAATTTTTTTCTAAATTTTGTTCTTTTATATTGCATTATTCTCACTTATTCTGTATAATTTGTTTTATATTATCGTTCTCTTAATCGTTTTCGGAAGCACAGACACGGGCTATGGCCCATTCACACAGACAAGGAGACTACTATGAAATTCGGTTATTATGACGACGACCGGCAGGAATATGTGATCACCACACCGAAGACGCCTCTTCCCTGGATCAATTACTTAGGATGCAACGGCTTTTTCAGTCTGATCTCCAACACCTGCGGCGGATATTCCTTCTATAAGGATGCCAAGCTGCTGCGCATGACCCGGTACCGCTATAACGATGTGCCCGGAGACACCAACGGCAAATATTTTTATATCAAAGACGGTAAAACTGTCTGGAATCCCGGCTGGCAGCCATCCAAGACGGAGCT
>CANRMK010000174.1 GCA_947631715.1 uncultured Acetatifactor sp. | reverse complement strand
GGAAGTACGGAGCAGATCATCAATTACAAGGAGATCGGGTACGAGAGGAAGAATTCTTTCTTCTACCAGAAGCCGTAAGGAAGCTGTGGCGGACCGTGTTTTCTGACACTGTCCATGACATGGTTACATAAAAATGGTTACATAAGAATAGTTACATAAGAGTAGTTATATAAGAATAGTTACATAAGAATAGTTACACAAGAGTAGTTATATAAGAATAGTTACACAAGAGTAGTTATATAAGAATAGTTACACAAGAGTAGTTATAAAAGAATAGTTACATAAGAATAATTATATAAGAATAGTTACATAAAAAAGAGATAGGCCGAAGGGTTTATCTCTTTTTATAATTTTTTTGTTGTGTATCATATGCCTGAGCTGCAGATGCCGCTGTGCAGGGCATCCTGCGGATAACGGGTCTTATGCGTCTCCTATCCAGGGCAAAAGGCGCTGGGAGAGATACCCCGCCGTCCTCAGTAGGTAGCCGCCATGGTGTTCAGCACATGGACGGCGTATTCGGAGAATGCCTGGCGGTCTCTCTTTAACTCATCTGTCAGTTCAAAGAAGAGTTCATGGCTTTTGTAATCCCGCTTGAAGAAAGGCTCGAAGAGCACTTCCCACTGGGGCAGATAGCTGGAAAATTTCCTGGTGTAGCAGTTGGTGGCTGTGGCCTGGATCCGGTGTTCCCTGTCCACGAAGCCTGCCACGGATTTATGTAATGCCACATCCTCCGCGGGAAGATAGTAGTAGTCCTGATAATTGGCATAGTAGTATTTCAGCTCTTCCTCATAGATGGGGATCCTGAGAGCGGCTTCCGTGCCCTCGCCCCGGAAATAGCAGCCGGCGGCGTTTACGGAGATCTGCTTCGGAAGAGGCTGGTCCAGCACAAGAGTGATGATCAATTCCCTGCGGCGGCCGCCGTTAATGTCCCTGTAGCTGTTTGCCTGGACCTTTCGGGCGCGCAGGGGCTGATTGAACAGATCGTAGTAGGACAGCATGGGAAGGACTGCCAGCATGCCTTTTAAGTCGTCCGCATTGTGGAGCAGGAGAGCATTCTCCGAAAATTCGCTGGGGCTCTTTACATAATCATAGTAGATGCCGATCAGCTCGCTGCCGGAGAAGACATCCTTGCGGTCGATCCCGAGAAACTGCTCCAAGGTCTTCTGCTTGCAGTTGGGCAGCTTCAGGAAGAACTTATAAGGCGAGATGCGCCTGTACAGGTCAATGCCCTGAAAATTGTCGAAATCATAGGGAAGATTGTGCTGCTTACACTTCTGCAGGATAAAGGGCAGATCAAAATTGTTCCCGTTAAAGTGGATTAAGTAGCGGAAATTCCTGGAAAAGTCAAAAAAGGCTTTCAACACATCGGTCTCCTGCTCGTAATTTTCCGCCAGCCACTGTATTGTCCGCCATTTTCCGGCCAGATAATAGGCGCAGCCGATCAGGTACAGATAGGAAGATTTGGCCGTGAAACCGGTGGTCTCAATGTCGATGAACAGCACGCGCTCTAAGGGGGCAAGCCTGTCCAGAGCATAGGAGATGGAAAAGTTATCTATGGTCTCTTCAGAAATTCTCATAACATCCTCCATAGTCTGATTGTATCACACACATTATCATAACACAATTTTGAAATTTACAGTAGTATTTTATCAAAAAAAATAGTATATTTATCTAAGAAAGAAATGCTTATTTTGACAAAATCTGAATTGATGTGCGCTGAAGCGCATATGAGATATAGGAATCAGGAAAGGAAAAAGGTATGGCAAAGTTGACGTTTCAGGGCGGCATACATCCCTATGACGGAAAAGACCTGTCCAAGGACAGGCCGATCCGGGATATCCTGCCGAAAGGCGAGCTTGTTTATCCCCTGTCCCAGCATATCGGCGCACCGGCCAGGGCCATTGTGGCCGTGGGGGACAGAGTGCTGGCGGGCCAGAAGATCGCGGAGAGCGGCGGTTTTGTCTCGGCGCCCATATACGCTTCGGTCTCCGGTACGGTAAAGGCGGTGGAACCCAGGCGGGTAGTCTCCGGCGATATGGTGATGAGCATTGTCGTGGAGAATGACGAGCTTTACGAGGATGTAGGGTTTTACCCGGTGGCGCCCCCAGATAAGCTCAGCCGGGAAGAGATCATAGACATTATCCGGGAGGCCGGAATCGTGGGAATGGGGGGCGCGGGCTTCCCCACCCATGTGAAGCTTTCCCCGAAAGAGCCGGAGAAGATAGAGTATGTGATCGCGAACTGTGCGGAGTGCGAGCCCTACCTGACCTCCGATTACCGCAGAATGATGGAGGAGCCGGAAAAGCTCATCGGCGGGCTGAAGATCATGCTCAGGCTTTTTGAGGGGGCGCAGGGGATCCTGGCGGTGGAGGACAATAAGCCGGACTGCATTTCGCTGCTTAGGCAGCTTGTGAGAGAGGAGCCGGGGATCAGCGTTAAGGCGCTGAAGACAAAATATCCCCAGGGAGGGGAGCGCACCCTGATCTATGCCGTCACAGGGCGTAAGATCAATTCCACCATGCTGCCTGCGGATGTGGGCTGCATAGTGAACAATGTGGACACTGTGGTAGCGATCTACCGCGCCGTTGTGGAGGGCAGGCCCCTGATGGAGCGCATCGTAACGGTAACGGGCGATGCTGTGGCGTCCCCGGGGAATTTCCGGGTGAAGATCGGCACCAGCTATGAGCAGATCCTGGAGGCGGCGGGAGGATTTCGGGAACCGCCCGAAAAGGTGGTCTGCGGCGGGCCTATGATGGGGATTGCCATGTCCGACCTGAAAGTCCCTGCGACCAAGACGTCCACGGCGCTGCTGGCCTTTACGAAAGACGAGGTCTCCATGATCGAACCGGGGCCCTGCATCAACTGTGGACGCTGCGTGGAGGTATGCCCCGGCAGAGTGATCCCCAGCAGGCTTGCGGACTATGCGGAGCGCTTTGACGAGCAGGCGTTTCTGGACAATTTCGGCATGGAGTGCTGTGAGTGCGGCTGCTGCAGCTATATCTGCCCGGCCAGACGGCCGCTTACCCAGGAGATCAAATCCATGCGGAAAATACTGTTGGCAAAGAAGAAAAGGTGAGGGGAAAAGCCATGAACAAATTACTGAAAGTATCGTCCAATCCCCATGTGCGTTCCCAGATGACCACAAGCAGCATTATGCTGTCGGTGATTGTAGCCCTGATGCCCGCCGCCGGCTTCGGCATCTATCATTTCGGCCCCAGGGCGGCTTTAGTGATCTTAGTCTCCGTGCTGGGGACTGTGGGGGCGGAGACGCTGTACTGGGCGTTTCTGCGGTTCGTATGCGGACAGAAGGACAGAAAGAATACGGTGTGGGATCTCTCGGCCGTGGTGACAGGACTTCTGCTGGCGCTGAATCTCCCTGTGGGGATCCCCCTCTGGATGGCCGTGCTGGGCGGGATTTTTGCCATTGTGGCAGTCAAGATGCTCTTTGGGGGACTTGGACAGAATTTTATGAACCCGGCCCTGGCAGCCAGATGCTTTCTCCTGATTTCGTTTCCGGCCCGAATGACGGATTTTGTCTGCGACGCATGTACGGGGGCAACGCCTCTGGCGGCTCTGAAAGCGGGAGAGCAGGTGAATGTGCGGGATATGGTGTTTGGATTTACCGGGGGCACCATAGGCGAGACTTCGGCGATCGCCATTGCCGCCGGAGCCTGTATTCTGCTTCTTCTGGGCATCATAGACCTCAGGATCCCGGCGTCCTATCTTGTGACTGTGGCGCTGTTTGCGGGGATTTTTGGAGGCAGGGGATTTGACCCGAATTACATATCCGCCCAGCTTGCGGGGGGCGGCCTGATGCTGGGAGCGTTCTTTATGGCCACGGATTATGTGACCCGGCCCATCACCGGAAAGGGGCAGTATGTGTACGGTGTCATTCTGGGGCTGCTCACAGGTATCTTCCGCATTTTCGGCCCCGGCGCGGAGGGAGTCTCCTATGCGATCCTTTTGGGGAACCTGCTGGTGCCTCTGATCGAAAAGTATACCAGGCCGACGGCGTTCGGTTACAGAAAGAGAGGTGCGCGCAGTGGAAAATAAGAGCGGTCTTCAGAGTATGCTGCGGGAAGCGGGAATCCTCTTTGCCATCACCCTGATCGCGGGACTGCTTTTGGGCGTGGTGCATGAACTCACAAAGGGCCCCATAGAGGAGCAGCACAGAAAAGCTGTGGAGAAAGCGTGCTCGGATGCATTCCCGGCGGAGGGAGCGGCCGGCGGGCTGTCCTTTTGCCAGACGGGGTATGAGCTGGACGATTCTTTTCTGGAGCAGCTCTCTGAGGACGGAGTGAGGATCGGCAGCGTTTACCGGGTGGAGAGCGGCCTTTCGTCCCCGGAGGGTTCGGCAGAAGACCGCGGCTGGGTGGTGGAGGCTGTGTCCGGGGAAGGATACGGCGGAGATATCGTCCTGTATGTGGGCGTGGACAATGAGGGAACGGTGACGGGCGTTTCGATCCTGGAGCTGTCCGAGACGGCGGGACTTGGCATGGAGGCGCCGAAAGTCCTTGCGCCCCAGTTCGCCGGGAAGAAAGCGGAGAGCTTTGTCTATACGAAGACAGGGGCCGCGGCCGCCAATGAGGTGGACGCTATCACAAGCGCCACGGTCACTACCTCCGCGGTGGTGAATGCTGTAAACGGCGGCCTGCACACGGCACAGTACCTGACAGAGCACCCGGAACATCTCTTCAGCCTGGAGGAAAGCGGCGAAAGGGGGCAGAGCGGTGAATAGAGTGACAGAGAGACTGTACAACGGCATTATCAAGGAAAATCCCACATTTGTGTTGACACTGGGCATGTGCCCCACGCTGGCGGTGACGACTTCGGCGGTGAACGGCCTTGGCATGGGCCTGACTACCACGGCGGTGCTGGCTATGAGCAATCTTTTTATCTCCCTGCTGCGAAAGATCATTCCGGACAGAGTGCGGATCCCGGCGTTTATTGTGGTAATCGCTTCCTTTGTGACGGCGGTCCAGCTTTTGCTGGAGGGATTCCTGCCGTCCTTAAACAGCGCCTTGGGCGTGTATATACCGCTGATCGTGGTGAACTGTATCATTCTCGGCCGGGCGGAGAGCTACGCCTATTCCAACCCGCCCCTGCCGTCTCTCTTTGACGGGATCGGCATGGGACTGGGCTTCACCGCAGCGCTGACCTGCATCGGGGCCGTGCGGGAGATCCTGGGGGCGGGGGAGCTGTTCGGAAAGCATATTCTTCCCGCTTCCTATGAGCCTGTGCGCATCTTCGGGCAGGCGCCTGGGGCATTCTTCGTGCTGGCTGCGCTGGTGGCCCTGCAGAATTTTGTGAAAGAAGCCCTGGGGAAAAAGGGAAAGCAAAGAGACAAGACCGGCTCCGGCTGCGGCGAAGACTGCCTGAACTGTTCCGACAGCGGCTGCAGCAGACGGTTTTATGACGATTCCGGCAAGGCGCGAGCGGAGGACGGCAGGGCATGACTTTGAAAGTAAGCTTTCTATGTCAGAAGCT
>CANRMK010000173.1 GCA_947631715.1 uncultured Acetatifactor sp. | reverse complement strand
TCATCATGGGTAATCAGCAGGATCGTCTGCTCCAGATTCCGGTTCGAAAGCTTCAGCATATCAATGACCTCTTTGGAGTTCTTCTGGTCAAGGTTTCCCGTCGGTTCGTCCGCCAAAAGCAGGGCCGGCCGATAGATCAGAGAACGGGCTATCGCCACGCGCTGCTGCTGGCCGCCGGATAGCTGATTCGGCAGTGCTTCCAGTTTATCGGCAATTCCAAGAGAGCTTACAATTTGATTGAAATATTCCTGATCTGGTTTTTTCTTATCTAAGGCAAGGGGGATTAAAATGTTCTTTTCCACAGTGAGAGTGGGAATCAGGTTATAAAACTGATATACCAGTCCCACTTTCCTGCGCCGAAAGATCGCCGCCTGTGTCTGATTCAGCCTGGAGAGGTCGGTTCCGTCTACGATGACCTTTCCATCTGTAGGTTCGTCCACACTTCCAAGAATATGCAGAAGCGTGGACTTCCCTGATCCGGAAGCCCCAAGGATTGCCGTAAATTCCCCCTTGCTCACAGACAGGTCGATCCCGTCAAGCGCTGTTACCTGATTCCCGCCGGAACCATATACTTTCCTGACGTTCTCACACTTTAGAATTTCCATTCCACTTTTCTCCTTTTCTTTGCTGACAGGCCTTTTGCAGTACTCTCGGACACATTCATGCGATATTTCCTCCTCCGGTTCCTTTTGAAGAGCCGCTGTAATTTCCTGAGTTTGAATTAACTCCTTACAGTCCCGGCTATCATCATGATAGCAAATGAAAGTTACAACTCAGTGACTGTAAAAGCGGATCTCAAAACAAGCTCCTCCGCCGGATCTGTTTTTTGCCCGTATCGTCCCGTTCTGGCGTTCTATGATCTCTTTTGCCAGAGCAAGCCCGATTCCAATACCGCCCTCACCGGCATTTTGTCCCCGATAAAACCGCTCAAAGAGATGCGGCATATCCTCCCCTGCAAATCCTTTCCCCTCATCCCAGATCAGGATTTCCGTGTACAATGGATTCTGCATGTAGGAACAATGGACAGTTCCTCCCTTATTATGTTCCATACAGTTTTTCATAAGATTCATGAGCGCTTCCATCGTCCAGTCCATATCCGCTGAAATGGACAGTTCCCCCTGTTCCGGTATCTCAACGGAAGTGCCGGAATTTGAGAAAAGCTCCTGCAGATTATCTGCCGCAAGAACAAGGAGAGTGAAGACATCTGTCTCCTCTTTTTGCAAAAGCAGCGTTCCTGCGTCAAGCCGGGACAAGACCAACAAAGCTTCCTCCAGATCAGTCAGCCGCGAAAGCTGTTTTTCCACCTGCTCCAAGGCTGTGCGGCCCGCTTTCCGCTCCGATGCATCAGGATCCTCTTTCCGTTCCGGTGCCCCCTCATCAAAACTCTGCTTCGCCCTCTGGACAGCCAGGGAAATAGCGGTTATCGGTGTTTTGATCTGGTGAGCGATATTGGATAAATTCTCCGCAAAATCATTTTTGGCCTGTACCGCCTGCTCTTTCGTTCGATAAAGGAATGTCACAGTCTTATAGATTTCGTCCTCTAATTTGGAAAAATCATCCTCTCCGGAAGCGGACAGGATCAACGCCTTGCCGCTGTTTACCTGTTCCAGATATTCAGCTAAATTTCTGATCCTGCGGTTTTCCAGCCTGTTTCGAGAAAGGAAAGTAAAAAAGAAAAGCGAAAGCCCCGTCACCCACCCGGCCACTGCGGGGAAAACAATTTGTTTGTAGGAAAGATCCGAAAAATCAGACACACGGTATCCAAACGAGGACAATACAGAATCTTCTAAAAGGCCATCAGGATTTCCCTCTGTATATTCCTTCAGAGCGGCAGATATGATCTTCTGCGTTCCCGGCTCCTGTTCGATGACTTCGCAGCAGACCGCATCTATCAAGTCAAAAGCTGCCCTGCTGTCATGACAGGAAACCAGCCATGCTGCAATAGCGGCGGCAATGAAACTGACAGATAATACAAATCCCAAAGTGACCAATGTATTCTTGCGGCCGTTCATATCGTATCCTCCATACGGTAGCCCACGCTTCTGACCGTTTTCAGGCACGCTGGCTGCGAAAGCTTATCCCGGAGTCGTTTCATTGTAACGGTCAGCGTGTTATCATTCACATAACTGCCATTCACGTCCCATACCTGTTCTAAAATTTTTGCTCTGGTGACTGTTCGTCCCTTGTTCTGCATAAGATACAGTAAAAGCTGATATTCGGCCGCACTTAGCGGGATTTCCTCTGAATGGCAAAAGACGGCATGGCGGTCCTGATCGATCCTGATCCCATCACAGGAAAGATATTGTTCTGTGACGTTTCCTGCCCTGCGGAGCACTGCAAGGATCCGCGAATACAATACCTCTAATGCGAACGGCTTTACCACGTAATCGTCAGCGCCGCTTTTGAATCCCGCAACAATATCAGAACTGTCCCCACGGACGGTGAGAAAAAGAATCGGAAGTTCTTTCCAATGACTGCGGATCCACCGGCACAGGCTGTCCCCGCGGCCATCCGGCATATTCCAGTCAAGCAGGACAACTGTTGCCATATGCTTTTCCAGCGCCTGTCTGATTTCCGAAAGTGTATGATATATCTGCACTTTCATGCCTTTTTGCTCCAGGTATTCCTTTACCATTTCTGCAATATTGGCATCGTCCTCTGCATAATACAATTCTATCATGTCGGTGGCTGCCTCCCGCTTTTGCTCTTA
This sequence comes from uncultured Acetatifactor sp., assembly GCA_947631715.1. Taxonomy (GTDB): domain Bacteria; phylum Bacillota; class Clostridia; order Lachnospirales; family Lachnospiraceae; genus Acetatifactor. The sequence goes on along the minus strand of CANRMK010000173.1, from coordinate 2,782 downwards.
TTGTACCAAAAGAATGTTACAGCTTGGTGACATTTTCCTCTATGGAGCAATATATGATGTATCAGAAAGCCGCCTGCTTCGGCGGCGGTGAAATTACCGCTCAGATTTGAAAAGCCAAGAAAGTGTCAGAGAGAAAGAATCTTTTCTATAAACATGGAAAATCCGTATTGGGGACGTGTGCCGTTAAAGATGCGATTTGGGGCGTTTTAAATAAAGCCCCGTTTTGCTCCTCTCACACATACTGATCTCCTCCGGCGTGCCTGCGGCAACGATCTCACCGCCCTGCACACCGCCGTCCGGTCCCATATCGATCACGTAATCCGCATTCCTGATCACGTCCAGATCATGCTCAATGACAATGACAGTCGCACCGTTTGCAATTAAATCTGTAAATACATGAAGCAGTGTTTCCACATCCAGCGGATGCAGGCCGATCGTGGGCTCATCGAATACAAATACGGTGTCTGCCTGTCCCCTGCCCATCTCACTGGCGAGCTTCAGGCGCTGCGCCTCCCCTCCCGACAGGCTCGGCGTTTCCTCGCCCAGCGTCAGATACCCAAGCCCAAGCTCTTTCAGCACACCCATTCTCCGTGCCACAAGCGGAAGATCCTCACATACAGCAAGCGCCTCGTCCACACTCATATCCATAAGCTCCGGAAGAGAAACCGCCTCTGCGCCATGCTTCGGTACGCGCCGGACGGACCCGGCCTCCCTGGCATAGCGGGAACCGCCGCAGTCCGGGCATGGAATCTCCACATCCGGCAGGAACTGCACATCCAGATCGATCGTTCCTGTGCCATCGCAGACAGGGCATCGCAGTTTCCCGGTATTATAAGAAAAATCGCCCGCCTTATATCCCTTTTTCTTTGCGTCAGCCGTTCTCGCATATACCTTGCGCAGTTCGTCGTGTACATTGGCATAGGTAGCGACCGTAGAGCGCACATTGATCCCTATGGGCGCTGCGTCGATCAGCTTGACCTGCGCTATCCCGTCGGCCAGGACGGCTCTCACATGTCCCGGAAGCTGCTCTCCCCGGATAGAAGCTTCCAGCGCGGGAACAAGACTTTCCAGGATCAGCGTTGTCTTCCCGGAACCGGATACGCCTGTCACCGCGATCAGCCGGCCCTTTGGGAAATCCACCTCCAGTGGCTTTACCGTATGAATTTCGGAGGTGGACAGATGGATCGTTCCGAGAGAAAACATCTGCTCCCGCAGAACAGGGTTTCCGATGCGGATGGTCCTTTTTCCGGTCAGAAAACATCCGATCCGTGAATTTGGATCGTTTTCCACTTCCGCAAGCGTCCCCTGCGCAATAATAGATCCGCCGCCTGCACCGGCTTCCGGTCCGAGCTCAACAAGCCAGTCCGCTTCGGAAAGCACCTGCGTGTCATGGTCCACCAGCACCACCGAATTGCCGTCTGCAACCAGATCCCGCATCACGCCGAAAAGTCCCTCCAGATTGGAGGGATGTAAGCCGATAGACGGTTCATCGAGAATATAAAGGACGCCGGTGGTACGGTTTCTCACTGCGCGTGCCAGCTGCATCCTCTGCCGCTCCCCGGTGGACAGCGTTGCTGCTGCCCGGTCCAGCGCAAGATACGAGAGCCCCAGATCCGTCAGGCGCCTGGCGGCGCTCTCAAACGATCCGCAGATGCTCTCCGCCATCGGACGCATTTCCGCTGGCAGAGAACCCGGGACACCGGCCACCCACTGCATCAGGTCAGAAAGTGTCATGGCACAGGCTTCCGCAAGAGAAATCCCCCGAAGCCTCGGGGCACGCGCCGCGCTGTTCAACCTTGTTCCGCCGCAGTCCGGGCACACCTCCTGCCTCAGGAACTTTTCTACCCGTTTCATGCCCTTTTCGTCTTTCACTTTGGACAAGGCGTTCTCCACAGTATAGGTGGCGTTAAAATAGGTGAAATCCATATCCCCGGCAGCGCCGTTTGTCTTATTCTGATAAATAATGTTTTTCTTGACAGCGGGGCCATGAAATACGATATCCCGCTCTTTCGCTGTCAGCTCCCGAAACGGCACATCGGTGCGGACACCCATTTCGCGGGCGATATCTTTCATCAGCGACCACATCAGCGTCTGCCATGGCGCGACCGCACCCTCATTGATGGACAGAGATTCATCCGGCACCAGCGTTGTCTCATCCACAGTGCGTACAACGCCCGTACCGTCACAGGTCTTGCACGCGCCCTGGCTGTTGAATGCCAGTTCCTCCGCGCCGGGTGCAAAGAACTCCTCACCGCACACGGGACAGACGATTGGAAGACCCGCCGCCACATTCAGAGACGGTTCCGCATAGTGGCCATTGGGACATGAATGTGATGCAAGGCGGGAAAACATAAGCCGCAGATGATTCAGCAGTTCCGTGCCTGTTCCAAACGTACTGCGGATACCGGGAACGCCGGGGCGCTGCCGCAGGGCAAGCGCTGCCGGAACATACAGCACTTCATCTACCTGCGCCTTTTGTGCCTGTGTCATTCTTCTGCGGGTGTAAGTTGACAGAGATTCCAGATAACGCCGGGATCCCTCCGCATACAGAATTCCCAGCGCCAAAGAGGACTTTCCAGAGCCGGAAACGCCTGCAATTCCCACAACCTTGTGAAGCGGGATATCCACATCAATATTTTTCAGATTATGTACCCGTCCGCCGCGGATCTTGATCTTCTTCGGGATTTCCTGATCGTCCATCTTCATATCCTTTTACAGCCTCCTCGCAGCTTTGCCGTTTTATTCTAGCACACTTCCCGAGTCCAAACAAGGACAGGCTGTA
>CANRMK010000172.1 GCA_947631715.1 uncultured Acetatifactor sp. | reverse complement strand
TCGGGGGAAGAGCTTTTTATGACTGTATCAATCTGACCGGCGTGACGATTCCGGAGAGTGTAACGGAAATTGGGACGGATGCTTTTGAGAACTGTAGAAGTCTGACCAGCGTGACGATTCCGGGAAGCGTAACGGAAATCGGGGGAAGTGCTTTTAAGAGCTGTAGAAGTCTGACCAGCGTGACGATTGCAGACGGGGTAACGAAGATTGGGGCGAATGCTTTTGAAGGCTGCTCCAACTTGACAAACTTGACGATCCCGGGGAGCGTAACGGAAATCGGGGCAAGTGCTTTTAAGAGCTGTAGCAGTCTGACCAGCGTGACGATTCCGGAGGGAGTGACGAAGATCGGGGGAAGTGCTTTTTATTACTGTGGAAGTCTGACCAGCGTGACGATCCCGGGAAGCGTAACGGAAATCGGGGGAAGTGCTTTTAAAGGTTGTAAAAATCTGACCAGTGTCACCATTCCCAATTCCGGCGCCATTGTTGGAGAACATGCTTTTGACGAGGGCGTTACCGTACAGCAATAGTGATACCGGAGCGGGAAAGGCTCCGTCCGATAAAAAGAGGATAGCGGAATCAAAAAAACAGGGAATCCTATCGTTTTGCAGGATTCCCTGTTCTGTCGTATGTGCGGGTGGGATTTCGCAATATAGGAACACCATGCGTAACATTATTGGTAGACCGTAATACTGAATGGGGAAATTTAAGTTGTCTGCCGAGAAGCTCGAGCGATTTCTCAATATGTATAAATTATGCGGTAAAAGGTAACAGTTCAGCCTTTCCCTTGCGAGTCACGCCCGGTACTGCCGATGTTCTCCCGGCAGACGCGCTTCCGCTCGGTTCCGCACGTAACGGTACTAGGCTCGAAAATACCTCGCCAAGTGCCGACGTGCTCCAACGGTCTGCCGGGAGAACATCGACATTACCGGGCTGAATACAACGGTGGGGCTGAACTGTTACCTTTCAAATCTGTATCTTGTAGTTTTTTCTTGTGTTATGTACAAAATCTATGGTATAATAGAGAAACGTAAATGCGGAGCAATGACGGCCGCAGTACACATAAAACAGGAGTGCTTGAAAAAATATGGCAGGAAAGAATGAATACAGCGCTTCCAGCATTATGGTGCTGGAGGGGTTAGAGGCGGTAAGAAAAAGGCCCGGAATGTATATCGGCAGCGTTTCCACAAAGGGCCTGAACCATCTGATCTATGAGATCGTGGACAATTCCGTGGACGAACATCTGGCAGGATTCTGCGACACGATCACGGTGACGCTGGAAAAGGACGGTTCCGCCACCGTCTCCGACAACGGGAGAGGGATTCCCGTGGACATGCACGAAAAGGGCATCAGCGCCGAGCGGCTGGTGTTCACCACGCTGCATGCGGGCGGTAAGTTCGACAACGGCGCCTATAAGACCAGCGGAGGACTGCACGGGGTGGGCTCCTCGGTGGTAAATGCCCTTTCCACACGGCTTACGGTTACGGTAAAGACCGGCGGCTTCATTTATGAGGACAGATATGAGCGGGGCAATCCGGTGGTAGAACTGGAGAAAGGGCTGCTTCCCGTAAAAGGGAAGACCCGGGAGACAGGCACCACCATTAATTTCCTGCCGGACGACACGATTTTTGACAGGACCAGATTCAAGGAGGACGATGTGAAGAGCCGTCTCCATGAGACCGCCTATCTGAATCCCAATCTGACGATCGTTTTTAAGGACCTTAGAAAAGAGGAGCCTGAGACGGTCACGTACCATGAACCCGAGGGCATCACGGGCTATATCAAGGACATGAACAAGTCCCAGGAGACGATCCATGATGTGATCTACTTTACCGGGGAGAGTGAAGGGATCACTGTGGAGGTGGCGTTCCAGTATATCAACGAATTCCATGAGAATGTGCTGGGCTTCTGCAACAATATCTATAATTCTGAGGGAGGCACCCACCTGACAGGGTTCAAGACCATGTTCACGAATGTGATCAACACCTATGCCAGGGAGCTGGGGATCCTGAAAGAAAAAGACGTGAATTTTACCGGCGCGGACGTGCGCAACGGCATGACCGCAGTGGTGTCCATCAAGCACCCGGATCCCAGGTTCGAGGGCCAGACCAAGACAAAGCTGGACAATCAGGACGCCGCCAAGGTAGTCAGCAAGATCACCGGAGAAGAGGTAGTGCGCATCTTTGACCGGAACCTGGAGACCTTAAAGAACATCATCGGCTGTGCGGAAAAAGCGGCCAAGATCCGTAAGACCGAGGAGCGGGCCAAGACCAACCTTTTGACGAAACAGAAATTTTCTTTTGATTCCAACGGAAAGCTGGCCAACTGCGAGTCCCGGGATCCGTCCAAATGCGAGATTTTTATCGTGGAGGGAGATTCCGCGGGGGGCAGCGCAAAGACTGCCAGAAACCGCATGTACCAGGCAATCCTGCCGATCCGGGGCAAGATCTTGAACGTGGAGAAAGCCAGCATCGACAAGGTGCTTGCAAACGCGGAGATCAAGACCATGATCAATGCTTTCGGGTGCGGCTTTTCGGAGGGGTACGGCAACGACTTCGACATTTCAAAGCTGCGCTATGACAAAATCGTGATCATGGCCGATGCGGACGTGGACGGCGCCCATATTTCCACTCTTTTGCTGACGCTGTTCTACCGCTTTATGCCGGAGCTGATCTTTGAGGGGCACGTCTATATCGCCATGCCGCCCCTGTACAAGGCAATGCCCGCCAAGGGAAAGGAAGAATACCTTTACGATGACAAGGCCCTTGAAAAATACAGAAAGACCCACAAGGGAGCCTTTACCCTCCAGCGCTACAAGGGGTTAGGCGAGATGGATGCGGAGCAGCTCTGGGAAACGACTTTAAACCCTGAGACACGCCGCATGAAGCAGGTGGAGATAGAGGACGCCCGCATGGCGACCGAGATCACGGAGCTCCTCATGGGTTCTGAGGTCCCGCCCCGCAAGGCGTTCATCTACGACCACGCCCACGATGCGGAGCTGGATATGCAGGCGTGACTTGCAAGGAACAGGAGGTACGCCGTGGAAAGATCCGGAGCCCGAAAGAGAAAGAAATCCCCCTACCGGTTCCTGCTGGCGATTCCCATTCAACTGGCGGTCAACCTGGCGCTGTTCCCCATAGGGATCGGAGTGGATCTTCTGATCTTTGACGTGTCAGAGAAACGGCAGATCGCAGAACAGGGATACGCTGTGGGCCACGGATTTCCGATCTTTACCATATTGCTTCCCCTTGCGGGGCTTGCAGTGACCGCAGTCGTTGTGATCTTTTCCGCCGTGATGGCTGTGGGGATTGCCTGCCGGGGAGGGCGGAACAAGAACGGGGAGGAGCCGGCCCCCGAAAAGGAAAAGGAACGATAGAAATATATGGAAGACAGCAGGATCATCAGAACGGAATATTCGGAGGAGATGCAGAAGGCTTTCATCGATTACGCCATGAGCGTGATCATTGCCAGGGCCCTGCCCGATGTGCGGGACGGCTTAAAGCCCGTGCAGCGGAGAGTCCTCTATGACATGTATGAGCTGGGAATCAGATGGGATCGCCCCTACAGAAAGAGCGCCAGGATCGTGGGCGATACCATGGGTAAATACCACCCCCACGGCGACAGCTCCATCTATGACTCCCTTGTGGTCATGAGCCAGGATTTCAAGAAAGGGCTTGCCCTCATCGACGGCCACGGCAACTTCGGCAACATTGAGGGAGACGGGGCGGCCGCCATGCGTTATACGGAGGCCAGGCTCCAGAAAGTGACCCAGGAGGTCTTTCTCGGGGATCTTGACAAGGACGTGGTGGACTTTACCCCCAACTTTGACGAGACGGAGAAAGAGCCGGTAGTGCTTCCGGTGAAGATCCCCAACTTCCTGGTGAACGGCTCCGAGGGCATTGCGGTGGGCATGACCACCAGCACGCCCCCTCACAATCTCTGTGAGGTCATAGACGCCGTGAAGGCCTTTATGCAGAATGAGAATATTTCCACAAGGGAGCTGATGCGGTATCTGAAAGGGCCGGATTTCCCCACCGGCGGCATCGTCACGAACAAGGACGAGCTGCTGGAGATCTATGAGACCGGCACTGGCAGGGTCAAAATACGGGGAAAGGTGGAGTTCGAAAGTCTCAAGGGCGGCAGGACAAATGTGGTGATCACGGAGATCCCGTACACCATGATCGGCTCCGGCATCGCAAAGTTCCTTTCGGACGTGGCGGCTTTGGTGGAGACCAAGAAGACCCAGGACGTGGTTGACATCTCGAACCAGTCCTCCAAGGACGGGATCCGCATCGTCATAGAGCTTAAGAAAGACGCGGACCCGGAGAATTTTGTAAACCTCCTCTATAAGAAGACACGGCTGGAGGACACCTTTGGCGTGAACATGCTGGCCATCTCAGAGGGAAGACCGGAGACCATGGGGTTAAGGCAGATCCTTAAGGCCGTGGTTGACTTCCAGTATCAGGTGGCTGCCAGAAAATATCAGAACCTCCTTGCGAAAGAGACGGAGCGCAGAGAGATTCAGGAGGGACTGATCAAGGCCTGCAATGTGATCGACCTGATCATAGAGATCCTGCGGGGCTCAAAGGACCGGAACATGGCAAAGGCCTGCCTGGTGGAGGGCAAGATCGACGGCATTAAGTTCAAGACCAAGGAGTCAAAGATCATGGCCGCACAGCTGAGATTCACAGAGAAGCAGGCCAACGCCATTTTAGACATGCGGCTGTATAAGCTGATCGGGCTGGAGATCGAGGCGCTGATCAACGAACATGAGGAGACCATGGCCAACATCTACCGCTATGAGGACATATTAGAGCGGCGGGATTCCATGGCCCAGGTCATTATGAACGAGCTGGACGAATACAGGAAAGAATACGGCAGAAAACGCCGCACTGCCATTGAGAATGCAGAGGAGGCCGTCTATAAAGAGAAAGAGGTGGAGGAGACGGATCTCTATGTGCTGGTGGACCGGTTCGGCTATGTGAAGACCATAGACAGCGCTGCCTATGACAGGAACAGGGAGGCGGCGGACGGGGAGAACCGTTTCGTATTCTCCTGCAGAAATACGGGAAAGGTCTGCGTCTTTACCGACACGGGGCAGCTCCATACCATTAAGATGTCGGACATTCCTTTCGGAAAATTCCGGGATAAGGGAACGCCCCTTGACAATATCAGCAACTTTGATTCCGGGAAAGAGCAGATTGTCTATGTGACGAGCCAGACAGAGCTGAACGTCAGACAGGTGGTATTTGTGACGGCCCAGTCCATGATGAAGCTGGTGGACGGCGGGGAGTTTGACGTGTCCAAGAGGACGGTGGCGGCCACGAAGCTTGCCGAGGGCGACAGGGTAGTGAGCGTGGCGGCGCTGTCGGAGCAGAGAAGCATCGTGCTGCAGACAAAGGAGGGATATTTCCTGCGCTTTTCCGTGGAGGAGATTCCGGAGAAGAAAAAGAATGCCGTTGGCGTCCGGGGAATGAAGCTGGGGGCAAAGGACACCGTGGAAAATGTATATTACACTATGGTGCTGGACAATGCTTCCATTCAGTATAACGGGAGAGA
>CANRMK010000171.1 GCA_947631715.1 uncultured Acetatifactor sp. | reverse complement strand
ATCAGCTCACTTTCACAGCCGCCGTTTTCCGGATAGGACGCACCCGGATACAGCGCCGCCCTGTCATCGTAAGAGATTCCCCCCGTATCCCTGTCCATCATTCTGGAAAACAGGCCGTTCACCGTGTCTACCACCTGCAGGCGGCTCCGGAAATTCCTGGTCAGGTCAATCCTCCGGCAGCTTCCGACATCCGCCCGGTATGTCTCATACTTTTCCAGAAAGATCTCCGGGCGCGCAAGCCGGAATTTATAGATGCTCTGCTTCACGTCCCCCACCATAAAGCGGTTAAAGCGTCCGTCCTCCTCCCCGGAAACAGCCTTAAGCAGGTATTCCTGAACAAGGTTGCTGTCCTGATACTCGTCGATGAGGATCTCCTCAAAATGCTGCCGGTATTCCAGAGCCACTCTGCTGGGACGTACCCCGTCCTCCCGCTTTTCCAGCAGGATATCCAGGGCAAAATGTTCCGCATCGGAAAAATCCACGATCCTGCGCTCTTTCTTTTTCTCCCGCATACGCCTGTCAAATTCCAGCGCCAGATCTATGAGGGTGCAGACCGGCCCCCCGCAGGCCGCCCCCTGGGACACAGCCAGGTCCAAAGGTGTGCTGAAGAATCTCTCCTTGATCTTCCGGACGGTATCTTTCACCTCGGCCCGCAGATCCTTTGCCAGCTCCCGCTTTCCCGGGTTCACAGAATCGTCCTTTTTCGAGGGCAGTCGCCCGAATTCCACCGCCCCGAGGACCCTCGCGTACTCCTCCAGGCCGCTGCAGGCCAGAAGCCGCTCCATCTGCTCCAGCTCCGCTTCCGCCGTCTCCCCGTACATATAAGGGCCGTCCGGCTCCAGGCAGAGCGTCTGTACCCGTTTCATCTTCTCCGCGCAGCCCCTGAACATTTTCTGCAGATGGGGCAGCAGATACCTCCCCCAGACACTGTCCTCCATCTCCCTGACAGAGCCGGACCGATAGTCCCCCTTTCTCTGCTCCAGCCATTCTGCGGGCCAGGGAAAGCTGGCCGCATACCGGGAAAGGTTCAGGATATGCTTTTCCAGCACGCTCTCCCTCCCGCCGGGGCAGAAATACTCCACACAGAACCGGAAAGCCTCGCCTCCCTCCCGATAGGAGTCTTCGAACAGCTCCTTTAACACCTCCTGCTCCAAAAGCCGTATCTCTGCCTGATCCGCGATCCGAAACGCGGGATCCAGGCCGATCTCGTTAAAATGGTTCCTCAGCAAAAACAGACAGAAGCTGTCGATGGTAGTGATCTGGGCGTTGTGCAGCAGCGTCGCCTGTCTCTGCAGATGCTCGGACTCCGGCTGTTCGGCCAGGCGCTCGGCGATCCCCGCCGCGATCCTCTCCCGCATCTGGGCCGCCGCCGCGTTGGTGAACGTCACCACAAGAAGTCTGTCGATGTCCGCCGGGCGCTCCCCCTCGCAGACCATTTTCACGATCCGCCGGGTCAGCACCGCCGTCTTGCCGCTGCCTGCGGCCGCCGACACAAGGATACTGCACCCGTGCAGATCTATGGCATTCTGTTGTTCCGGTGTAAACTCAATTCCCATTTCTCATTTTCTCCAGCAAAGTCTCCTGATCCGGCTCCTCCAGTTTCCGCTTTACGAAGCCTGGAATACCGGGCTCAAAACCGCAGACCTTTCGATAGGCGCAGTAGGTACAGGCGTCTTCTTTTCCCATCTCGCAGGGATTCAGAGAAATCTTTCCGTCCAGGATCTCTCTGCCGATCCCGGCGATCTTTCTGCTGACATAGGCGGATACCGTCCTTAAGTCCTCCCCGCTTAACAGGGAGGATCTGGCGGAAAAACTGCCGTCTTTCTTCCGCTCCACCGGGATCACATCGGACTTCTCCTCCATGGCAGAGTCCAGGCGGCTCACGATCGCCGGGTCACTGTTGACTACCCCCTGCATGCGCAGCTGTCCCGCGATCTCCCGGTCAAGCTCCTGGGGCGATAGCTCCACGGCCGTCTCCACAGCCGGGTCAGCTATATGGTAATACAGCAGGGCCGCAGGGACAATCTCTTTGTCCGGGTGCTTTCCGGCCTCCAGCTCCATTCCGGCATTCATATATACCGCCAGCTGCAGCTGCAGTCCATAGTAGACCGCCGCAAGATCGAACCGCTTGTCCCCCGATTTGTAGTCGATGACTTTCACATAGACATGCTCCGCGTCCTCGTCCACATCGATCCTGTCTATGCGCCCCTGAAGCCGCATGCGCTCGTCCTCGGACAGGGCCACATTGACACTGGCCAGATCATCTGCAAAGTGAAAGGAGATCTCATAGGCGTCCGGCCGAAAGCTTCCCTTTCCCAGCTGCCGCTTCAGCGTCAGCACAGTCCTTAAAAGGATACGGCCCATTCTTGTGATGGCATACTCATTCCGGGCGCTGCTGTAGAGCACAGTGTCCCCATAGGAGGCCGCGCATTGTTCCAGGGCGTCCCGCACCGTTCGCTCCGCAAAGTCCTCCGGAAAATCGAACCAGGTATGCCCCGATTCCTCCAGCCGCTCCCCGAACGTCTTCAGCACCTCATGATACACATTCCCCATGTCCACGTTCTCAAAGGAAAACTCCCGCCGCTCTTTCAGGGTCAGCCCGTACTGAAGAAAATGCCTGTAGGCGCAGGCGGCATAGGTTTCCAGCCTGGTGACGCTGTTCTCCAGATGCTTCCCGTAAAGGGCCCTGGCCACCGCCGCGGACAGGCCGCTGTCCCGATACCGTTGAAAGGCCGCCTCCTCAAGCAGGGAGCGCTTCTGTATAAGCCCCTCCTCCCCGTATGCCCGGAAAATGGTGAAAAACTCCGTCTCCTGGGGCGGCTTCAGGTTCCCCGCCGCATACTCCCGCAGTCCCTCCGCCAGATATCCCGCCCCCTCGCCCGGAGTCACCATCTGCTCTAAAGGACTGCGAAGCTGCGGGTAGTCCACGGTCAGGCCGGGAAACAGTCTTCTCACCGTGTCGATCAGATATGCGGGGCGCAGGGATCTCCCGTCGCTGCCGACCCTGGCCCAGGACAGATACAGTCTGTGGGAGGGCTTGGTCATATTCAGATACAGGTACAGCCGCTGAATGTACATCTGCTGCCTGGGGCTTGGAGCCAGCTCCAGGTCCGATTCCCTCAAGAACTCCCGGTCCATATCGGAAATGATGCCGCCCCTGGAAGCGTTCTTTGGGATATTGCCGTCGTTCACCCCCAGGAAGAACAGCACTTTCACCTGCTTTAAGCGGGTCCGCTCCATATCGCCCACTACCACGCGGTCCACATTCTGAGGGATCGTGCCCACCTGGATCTCCCCGAAGCCCGCCTCCAGAATCTCCGCAAACTCCTGCAGGGAAATGACCTCCCCGCCCAGAAGCTGATAGATCTGGTCTAAAAGCTCCATCACCAGCCGGTAGATCTGAGCATACTCTCTCGCCCGGGCCGTCTGCCCCTCTTTCTCGAACCTCTCCTGATAGGCCATAAGCTTAGCCTGGACCCGATTCTGCACCAGAAAATCATAGAGCTTTTCTATGTAATTCTTCACCGGCTCCTGCCCGCCCATATGCAGCATGGACGTCTGGTCGATCAGCCGCTGCCGCAGGGCGTTGACCGCTTCCAGGTCTTCCTGTTCTGCAGCCTGCTCGGTCTTTCGGGCAAACGGCCTGCTGTAGCTGCCAAGGCCGCGGACCCCGGTGCGGATCACATAGTTTTCCAGCAGATCCACCTCCTCCGGCTCCATATCGGCCATGCCGCTGCGCAGATAGTGAAAGACTGCCTGGTAGGAGAAATCCCTGTCGTAAAGCTCCAGGGCGCTCTTGATGAACTCGATCATGGGATTCAGCACGATTCCTCTGGTCCTGTCGATAAAACAGGGAATGTTCATCTGTCCAAATTCCGTCTCCACATAGGGGGCATAGCTTCCAAGATCCCCCACGATCACCGCTATGTCCCGGTAAGCCATGTCCTCCTCAGCGGTCAGCCGCCGGATCTCCAGGCCCGTCTGGTGCACCTCGTCCCGGATAGACGCGGTCTCAAAGAGCCGGATCTCGTCCTGCTCCTCCTGATAAGCGTCCGCGCTGTAGCGGAAAAGCTTTCTCTCCAGATGGCGCAGGGCGGGTGCGCCGCGGAAACGGTGGCAGGGGTTATACAGAATCCGGCAGCCCGACAGTTCCGCCTCTTTCCGGGGGCCTTGCGGCTTCTCACAGGGCATGATGAACACGTCCTCTGCCCGCGCCGTGCCCACTTCCTCTGCAAGCCGGCTCAAGTCCGCCACCGTCTTCTTGCTCAGGTGGAACAGCCGCTGCTCCCCGTCCGGGCGGTAAGGATCCTCCCCCTCTCCCATGGTCACGGTCACAGTCACCTCACCGCAGAGGCGCATCAGCTCCTGTATGACCCGGTTCTGTATGGGCGTAAATCCGGTAAAGCCGTCAAAGACCACCACGCTGCCCGCCAGCAGGCGCGACTTGCTTAAGGAGCGGCGCAGGACATCCAGAGTCTCCTCCGTGGTGATAAAGCTTCCCTGGATATAATCCATAAAGCCCTGATAGAGCTTCCCCAGATCCGTGAGCTTCTGGACCAAAGCCCCCCTGCTTCCGGCACAGGCGATCAGCTTGGCCATATCTTCCGTGCCGATGCCGTACTGCATGAACTCGGAAATGGCGCTCTTTACTTCGTGAATATAGCCCTGGCGGTTCAAGAAACTTCCCAGCGCCGGCAGCTCCTCTTTCATGCCCGCCGCCACTTTCTGGAGCACAAGGCTCTTGCCCGTATCGTCCAGCACCGGCGTCCCGGCGCTTCCCACCTCCTCCAGGATACGGTGGCTGAGCCGTCCGAAGCTGAGGACGTCAATGTTCATAATGCCGCCCTTTTGATTCAGCGTCACCAGGTCTTTCTGGGTCTGCATGGTAAACTGGTCGGGCACAATGATCAGGAAATTCCGGTCCGGCTCCTGGTCCGCACGCCGAATGATCTCCTGATAAAGCTGCCTGCTCTTGCCCGATCCGGACGGGCCGAAATAAAACCGTAAACTCATATCCGCCTCCGTGATACTGCTTCTGAAAGGCCTGAACTCCGCTTCATAGAGGAAATGGTCTGGCCGGAAACATAGAATCTCCACAGATAGTCAGCCGCTTCCTCCGCGTAATCGATGCCGATCCGCTTTCCCGCCAGGATCTGCTCCGAAGCGATCTGGACGCCCTCCGTCACATAGAGGCTGCCGCTCTCTGCCATATCGATATCATTGTCCGCCCGCGTGATCCCCATGGCGGTGCACAGCTTTCCGGGGCCGTCCGCCAGATGCTTCCCCCAGGATACCGGACAGTCCTCCGCCGCCTTAAGGGGCAGGCCCCTTTTTGCCTGCCTGCGGTTGAGCTGCTCCAGCCGCAGAAGCCTCATGATCCTCTCCGATTCCGGGTCCGCCGGGACCGCGCCGCGCAGCAGCACCGCCTGGGGAATATCCTCCGTCATAGCTGCAATATTCATACAGTTGTACATACCGTAAATAAAGTATACATAGGAAGTGCCGCCCACATGGAACATGGGCTCCGTGCGCTCCGTTCTCCTTCCGCCATAGCTGTGGGCGCCCTTGTCCTCCTCGCCCATATAGCTCTCCGTCTCCGTAAGGAT
>CANRMK010000170.1 GCA_947631715.1 uncultured Acetatifactor sp. | reverse complement strand
GATAGGCAAACACCGCTCCCACGAACACCGCTTTCCTGTAAAACCGCGTCTCCATCATCGCCACAAGAAACAGTCCCACTGCCATAAAAGTCAAAAGATGCTTGCTTCCCTCGGTCAGTTTATACATCATGAGCAGTGCGAACAGCATGGCTGCATAGCTGCAGGCCAGATGCGCCTCGATGATCAGTCTTCCGGCCAGGCCGCCGTCACAGTCCGGCTTCTCGGATAACCCGTTTTTCTTCCGCCGCCTCCACTTCAGGAAATCTCTGACGCTCTGAAAGAACAACACCGCCATGACTGCCAGATACCCGCCGAAAAACGCTCCTGCCGCCATTCCGGAGCGGAATCCCTCCAGGGTATACTGCAGAAAGCTCCGTCCCATATAGTGAAGCCTGGTAACGGAGTAGCGCAAGCCCCCCAAAAGTCCCTGTTCAAAATACGCTGTCACCCAGTCCGTGAAAAAAAGCGGCGCAAAATATTCCGCCCCCAGATAGTGTTTGATACAGGCATAAGCTCCCAGCGCTGTCCCCAGCACCAGCACAGAACCCAGCGCGCCCTTCCAGCCGCTCTTCCGGATCCAGAAAAAGAGGGGCAGCAGCAAAAAAAGCAGCATATAAGGCCGCATCAGCGTCATGACTGCCGACATGACTATCAGCAGTACCAGCTTCCACTTCTTCTCGCACCTCAGATAATTAAGCGCCAGCCCGTAAAAAAGGATCACCATTGTAAAACAGATGATTTCCGGCATACCGGACAAAATATAACGTACAAAAGGAGTATACAGGCAGAACAAAAGTGCGAGCACACCCGTCTGCCTCCAGGACGGCCTCACCAGCCACACGAACAGGAAGCAGCACAGCGTCATCAGAAACAGATTACAGTAGATGGGAGACATAAGATTCCATCCAAAGACCAATCCCCACAAAATCCACGGGAAAAGCAAGACCGGACTCCAGGCGGCAAAGGACAGTCTCAGGGCATGGCTCTCGTTAAATCCGAAATATCCCTGGGGATAGCCAAATCGGACGATTCCTTCCACCTGTTTAAAGTAAAACAGCTCATCGTTCCACTCAGAATTGGGCAAATAGACCTGGCCGATGGTCTTTCCTTGGACGGCACAGCTGACCGCACAGCACAAAAACGGAAGCGCTGCCATCAGCACCGCTTTCACCATGGTGATATACCTGTCTTCCCTTTTCCACCAATCCAGAAATCTTTCCATAAAAATCCTTTCTCTTTTCCACCAATCCAAAAATCTTTCCATAAAGTCCTGATCCGCCACCACAAAGCTGTCCGGTATTTACAGTGTCTCTGCCCGTGCTTTTTCCTTTTTCTTTTTTGCCTTTTTATGCTTTCCGGATATATTGAGCTTCTCCCGGATCACATACTGGGGCGAATTGTTGAGACTGATATAGATACGTCCGATATACTCTCCGATCAGTCCCAGCATCAGCATGATCATACCCCCAAAGAACACAAGCGCCGCCATAGTAGAGCTGAAGCCCAAGGGCACATCCGGCCTTACCATGCGCTTAATGATCGTATATATGCCATATAGAAATCCTGCTGCGGCACTGACGGCTCCGATGCCGGTGGCAATCCGCAGAGGTTTTACAGAAAAAGCCGTAAAGCCGTTGAACCAGAGCCCGAACAGTTTTTTCAGCGTATAGCCGGAGGCGCCGCTCTCCCGTTCCCTGTGGTCCACCGGCACATTGGCGATATTCTTTGTGGCCCGCAGGACCAGGCCGATCACATATGGGTAGGAGTTCTCATACCGAATCATATCCTCCACCACGAAACGCTTCACCGCAAAATAGCTGGAGATATATAGATCCGCCGGCTTTTCCAGCATAGTCCTGGCCATGAGCTCATTGATCCTGCTCCCGAAATTTCGGAAAGAAGAATGCTGCTTGTGATCGTATTTTGCATAGACGGCGTCATACCCCTCCTCCAGCTTTCCGATCAACCGGTCCGCCTCATCCGCCGGCGTCTGTCCGTCATCGTCCAGGCAGACCACATAATCTCCGTCCGAATAGCGAAGTCCCGCCATCAGCGCGGAGTGCTGTCCGAAATTCCTTGCGAAGTCGATTCCCTTGATATAGTCGTGTTCCCCGCAGAGTCTGCGGATCACATCCATGGTATGATCAGGGGAACAGTCATTCACCAGAAAGAGATCATACTCATACTCCTGCATGCTCTCCATCTTCTTTTCGATTTCCGCCACCACATGAGGCAATGTTTTTTCCGAACGGTAACAGGGTATCACAAAACTTATCTTTTTCATGCTTCCTCTTTTCTGCCGTCAGCGGCTGCTGCCAGAACATTCCGGGCCGCCGTCTGTTTTATGCCCGGGCAGGGGCCAGCGCCGCCATCCAGATCACATCTCTGTACGTCCCATCGATGCAGACGTCCTCCCGCAGATATCCCTCCCGTTGAAATCCTGCTTTCTCATAGCTTCGGACGGCTCTTTCATTTCCGGCCAGCGCCCGGAGATAGATCCGGTGGAGCCCCTCCTGCTCAAAACAGTACCGCAGCATCAGCTTCGCTGCAGCGGTTCCCACTCCGCGCCCTCTGGCGGAAGCTTCCCCGATAAAGATTCCATACTCCGCCTTTTTGTGATGCCTGTCGATATCCCGGATATACACAGACCCCACAGCCCTGTCCGTTTCCAGTTCGCATATGATCATCTGGATCACCTCCCCGGTCTCTACCCTGGTCCGGATCCAGTTTTCATGCCCCTCTTTCGTAAACGGTTCCTGATAGATGAAGTTTTTGCGGACCTCCGCGCTGTTTCGCCAGCCGATAATCTTGTCCGTATCTTCATAAGTCATCAGCCGCAGATAGATTCCGGCCTCATCGTCCCGGCCATACATTTCTTTCTTTCTCTCTTCAGCCATTTTCAGCCACTCTCACTCCCACTTTGTCTCTTATTCCCGTTCAGCATGGTCAGACGGTACTCGAAATCCCTCCTGTCTTTCGCCGCCAGCACCTCCAGGATCACTCCCGAGAAAAAGGACTGGATACCCGCCAGCACCATAAATCCGCAGACGATCAGCGTGGGGAACCTGGGCACCAGACCGGTCTTCAGATACACATCCGCCACCGGCAGCATCAAAAATGCCGCCGCAAGGATCAGCAGAAAACCGAGGATCCCAAAGAAACCAAGAGGCCTGTAATTCCGATAAAGCTGTATCATTTTGCGGATCACACGCAGGCCGTCGCTGTACGTATTCAGTTTAGAAACGCTTCCAGCCGGCCGGTCCCGATACTCCACCACGACATTTTCCACCTGCATATTATAATTCACTGCGTGGATCGTCATTTCCGTTTCTATCTCAAATCCCTTGGAAAACACAGGGAATGTCTTTACAAACTCATAGCTGAAAGCCCGGTAGCCCGTCATGATATCCTTGATGTGGGAGTGGAACAGCCGGTTGATGCCCGCCCGCATCAGACTGTTCCCGAAATTGTGGAAAGGCCTCTTATTCTCGGTGAAATACGTGGACGAAAGCCGGTCTCCCACCACCATATCCGCATGGTGAAGCAGCACCTTGTCCACCAATTCACGGGCGCAGTCAAGGGGATACGTATCGTCTCCGTCCACCATCAGATAACATTCCGCATCGATTTCCCGAAACATCCGCCGGATCACATTTCCCTTGCCCTGCTTGTATTCATGCCGCACCACAGCGCCTGCGGCTTCCGCCAGCTGTGCCGTCCGGTCCGTGGAATTATTGTCATAAACATACACTGCCGCCTCCGGCAGAGCGTTAAGAGTATCGCGCACTACTTTCGTTATTGTCTGTTCTTCATTGTAGCAGGGGATCAACACTGCGATCTTGTCCATACCCAAAAATCCTTTCTCATCTAAACTCCCGCCGGCCTGCGTTTGCAAAATCCCATTTTCCTCACTCATTTCGGATTAATAATACATTCCGCCTCTCCAGAATATCCCGAAATAATAGAGTCCGCAGGCCAGATGCCACAGATACGCCAGCCACTGCGCCGCAAGGAACAGCTTCTGCAGCTTCCCTTTCTGCGCCGCTTCCCCCTGCACCGCCCTCAATGTGGCCCGCATCAGCACTACAAGCGCGCCAAAGTGGCAGAAAAAGATTCCATACATATACCCCCAGGAAAAGTTAAAATCCCACTGCCGGAATCCCTTTTCATAAAGGAAAAATGCCATGGCAAAGCCCATCAGATAAAACTGCCAGGAAAAGCAGAATATGGTGTTCTTCTTCAGTTCTCTGAAATTCAGTACCAAAACTGCCAGAGGGAACCCAATCGCCAGCGCCATGGCCAGCGGGATATTGTCACTATACTGGGCCCAGACCTCGCCAAAGCTAAACCCGATACCGCCCTCCGAGCCGTCCTGCGGCACAAATACTCCTCTGTACTGGTAGAGCAGATTCAAAAAGGTGGGAATAAAACAGAGCCCCAGCTGCAGCGTTGGCACCAGATTATGAAATTTACTGCGAAACAGCCTGTACAGCATGATCAGTCCCGCCGTCCCCAGCAGCACAATGGTAAAGCTTGGCTTGGTCATAGTGGCGAGAAGCAGAAAGAGGGAAAATAGCACATAATCGACAACACGGGCACCCTCCCCCGCTTCGGCCGGTCCGGGCCGGACACCATTTTCGTATACGCCCAGCAGCTTTACATACCAAAGGAACGCCAGGACTGCAAAGGGCCTGGCCGCCATATAGGTAGCGTTATGAAACGGATTCGGCGAAAAGACGCCCAGATAAATAAATTTAATCCCCGGCAGATACATTCCCACGGGCGGAAACAGCATGGAAATAAAAAATAGGGATACCGTCAGCAGGCTCACCCAGACACCGGCCAGCCAATACCCTTTGGAAACTCCTCTAAGCACCAGCCTGTTCAGCGCCAATTTTACGATCACGATCGCAAGGCTGTTAAGCAGCATGGCCGCCAGAGCCACAGAAAGCTCCGGTGACGCAAACAGGTGAAAGAAAGCCGCCGTCTTAAAAAACACAGGATAAGGAAAGCTGTAGCCACTGTCCAGGCCCTGCATTTCCAAAATATAAGCCTTCATGTCAGAATGATAGCCCTTCTGAGGACTGCCCAGCGTCTGCTTGTAGAACAGGGTGAGAGTAACCGCAGACACGGCGGCCAGTATCACCGTAAACACAAGGGCATCTATGATCCGGTCTCTGCCGGCAGGCCGTTTTTCAGGTTCACGATCCATGTCTCCGCTATATTCCTTTCCGCTTGCGCATACCTTTCCCGCCTCGCTGGCCGATTTATTTTCTGTAATATGCCGTGACTTTTTTCACTGCCCGGATCGTATCGTCTACCTCTTCGTCCGTCATGGCATAGTAAAAGGGAATGCTCATGGACCACTGGTAGTAGGCCTCCGCGTTAGGGCACAGTCCTTTGGGGTATCCCAGTTTCTCGTAATAGGAGTGCCAGTAGACCGGCAGATAATGTACCTGCGGGCAGGTATTCTCCGCAAACAGCGCATCAAAGAACTGCTTCCTGCTGCAGGTCAGCCTGTCCGGATTCAGGCGGATCACATAGAGATGCCTGGTAGTATCCGACTCCGGAATTTCTTTCTGTACAAACAGCTCCGGCATTTCTCCAAA
>CANRMK010000169.1 GCA_947631715.1 uncultured Acetatifactor sp. | reverse complement strand
GCTTGCCCTTGGGGAAAAAATTGTATAAAATCTATAAGTGGTTTTTTTACCACAACAACACTGTCACGATACTAAATAAAGAAAGGCTGTACGCATATGATCCTGTCCTGTCAGAACATATCAAAATCCTTTATGGAAAATAAAGTGCTGGAGAAGATCAGTTTTCACATTGAAGACTATGAAAAAGCCGCCATTGTAGGCATAAACGGCGCCGGGAAGACCACTCTGCTGCGCATTATCGTGGGGGAGCTGGAACCCGATTCCGGCATCGTCACCCTTGCAAAGGACAAGACGCTCGGCTATCTTGCCCAGGACGGCGCTGTGGACACCTCCAACACGATCTATCAGGAGCTCCTCTCCGTAAAGCAGGAGCTGATCGACCTTGAGCGCCGTATCCGCGCCTGTGAACTGGAAATGCAGTCCGCATCAGAAAGCAGGCTGGAGACCCTGATGAAGCAGTATTCCGACCTGACCCACGCCTTCGAGACAAGGGACGGCTATGCCTACAGGAGCGAGCTGACCGGCGTACTGAAAGGGCTGGGCTTTTCTGAGGACGAATTTGACAGGCCCGTCTCCACCCTTTCCGGCGGCCAGAAGACCAGAGTGGCCCTGGGTAAGCTCCTGCTCCAAAAGCCCAGTCTGATCATTCTTGACGAGCCCACGAACCATCTGGATATGAACTCCATCGCCTGGCTCGAGACCTATCTTTTGAATTACAAGGGAGCCGTGATCATCGTCTCACACGACCGGTATTTTCTGGATAGGATCGCCACAAAGGTCATTGAGATCGACCGTTCAAAGGCCGCCGTATTCCAGGGAAATTATTCCGATTACGCCGCAAAGAAGGAGCAGCTGCGCGCCGCCGCTATGAACGCCTACCTGAACCAGCAGCGGGAGATTCGGCATCAGGAGCAGGTCATCGAAAAGCTGCGCTCTTTCAACCGTGAAAAATCCATCAAGCGTGCGGAAAGCCGTGAAAAAATGCTGGGCAGGATCGATGTGCTGGAAAAGCCCGCGGAGACAAAGGCCGACATGCGGCTGACCCTGACTCCCAGATTTAAAAGTGGGAACGACGTTCTGACCGTGGAGGATCTGGCAAAGTCTTTTGACGGCACTCATCTGTTCGACCATGTCAGCTTTGAGATCAAGCGCGGTGAGCATGTGGCGATCATCGGAGACAACGGGACCGGCAAGACCACTCTTCTAAAGATCCTGAACCGCATGCTCCCTCCGGACAGCGGCCTGTTCCGCTTAGGGACCAACGTGGAGATCGGCTATTACGATCAGGAGCACCATGTACTCCACACGGACAAGACCCTCTTTGAGGAGATCTCGGACGATTATCCCACTCTCACCAACACGGAAATCCGAAATGTGCTGGCCGCTTTCCTCTTTACGGGAGACGATGTCTTCAAGCGGATCGGCGATCTGAGCGGCGGTGAAAGAGGCCGGGTATCCCTGGCAAAGCTGATGCTCGGCAGCGCCAATTTTCTGATCCTGGATGAGCCCACCAACCATCTGGATATCCTCTCAAAGGAGATCCTGGAGGACGCCCTCAACAGCTATGAGGGCACTGTGCTCTATGTCTCCCACGACCGGTATTTCATCAACCGCACCGCCGGGCGCATACTGGACCTGACCGCCCACAGGCTGGTGAATTATATTGGCAATTACGATTATTATCTGGAAAAACGCCAGGTACAGATGGCTGCACTGAAAGCGGCTGAAGCGGATGCAGCAGACAGGGGCAGCGCTGCACCCAGCGGTCTGCCCTCAGAGGAGCGCTCCCGCACTCTCTCCTCCCCCGCCCAGGCAGAATCCGGAAATAAGCTGGACTGGAAAGCCCAAAAAGAAGAACAGGCCAAAATCCGCAAAAGGGAAAATGACCTGAAAAAATGCGAGGAAAAGATCGCCGCCCTGGAGAAGCGCCTTAAGGAAATCGAGACAGAAATGTCCGATCCCGCCATCGGTACCCAGGTGGCAAAGCTCCAGGAGCTCGCAAAAGAACAGGGTTCCCTGAGCGCGGAGCTGGAAACCCTGTATGAGCAGTGGGAGGCAATGGCCGATTGATATCCTACAAAAGCGTATCCAGCGTTGCCCGGATCGCCTTAATGAAATCAAGGCTGTTCAAGATCACCGGGTGCTCACAGGTGGAGATCAGGGACAGGCTCTTTGTCATCTTTCCCTCCTCCACAGTCTGAATGCAGGCCCGCTCCAGCTTCTTTGCAAAGGCGGACAGTTCTTTGTTTCCGTCCAACTCTCCCCGCTTGTTCAGCGCTCCGGTCCAGGCAAAGATCGTAGCGATGGAATTGGTGGAGGTCTCCTCCCCTTTCAGATGCTTGTAATAATGGCGCTGCACCGTTCCGTGAGCCGCTTCATACTCGTAGACGCCGCTCGGGGAAACCAGCACGGAGGTCATCATGGACAGGTCTCCGTACGCCGTGGCCACCATGTCGCTCATCACATCTCCGTCATAATTCTTGCAGGCCCAGATAAAGCCGCCCTCAGAGCGGATCACCCTTGCCACCGCATCGTCGATCAGGGTGTAGAAATACTCGATTCCCAGCTTTTCAAATTTCTCTTTATACTCCCTGTCATAGATATCCTGAAAAATGTCCTTAAAGGTATGGTCGTATTTCTTGGAAATGGTATCCTTTGTGGAGAACCAGAGATCCTGCTTTGTGTCCACCGCATAGGAAAAGCATGCCCGGGCAAAGCTGGAGATAGACTTCTCCGTGTTGTGGATCCCCTGGAGAATGCCGGCGCCCGTAAACTCATGGATCAGCTCCCTGGTCTCAGTGCCGTCCGCTGCCGTGTACACCAGTTCCGCCCTGCCGGGGCCGGGCACCTTGATCTCCGTATTCTTATAGACATCTCCGTAAGCGTGACGGGCGATGGTGATAGGCTTTGTCCAGTTCTTCACATAAGGGACGATTCCCTTTACCAGAATGGGAGCGCGGAACACCGTGCCGTCCAGAATCGCCCTGATGGTGCCGTTTGGGCTCTTCCACATCTCTTTCAGATCGTACTCCTTCATTCTGGCGCCGTTGGGGGTAATGGTGGCGCACTTTACAGCCACACCGTACTTTAAAGTGGCGTTTGCCGAATCCACCGTCACCTGATCGTCGGTAGCGTTCCGGTTCTCCAGCCCCAGGTCATAATACTCTGTCCTCAGATCTATGTACGGAAGCAGCAGCTCTTCCTTGATCATCTGCCAGAGGATCCTGGTCATCTCGTCTCCGTCCATCTCCACAAGGGGAGTGGTCATTTTGATCTTCTCCATCATAAACCTCTCATTCTGCCGCCGGGAGCGGCTCTTTAAAAATTTTAAATTCTATTCTTTCTTTTCGCCTTTTGCCGACCGCTCGTAAGCCTCATGAAGTCCGCTCTTCACCATATTTTCATAGGCGTTTATCATATGCTGGTGCGCCAGCTGTTCCGCGAGATCCGCATTCTTGTCGCGGATGGCCTCCATGATCTTTCTGTGCTCCTCGTTGGATTTGTTCCCCCGGGCCGCGTTGGCCAGGGTCTTTTTCCGCACACGGAGCACATACTGGTGGAAATCTTTCAGCTGATGCTCCAGCATCTTGCTGTCGCAGGCTTCATAGAGAATGTCGTGGAACCGGTTGTCCAGCTCGGCCAGCTGCTCCAGATGCCCCTTGCCCGCATGGAACTCCGCCAGATACACATTCTCCTCCATCTCCTCCATCTGTTCCTTTGAGATATGCTCTGTGGCCCATCTGGCGCAGAGCCCCTCCAGCCGGGAGCGGATCATATAGATATCCTTTACGTCCTTTTCCGTGATTCCGGTGACATAGGCTCCCTTGTTGGGAATGATCTGGATCAGCCCCTCCAGCTCAAGCTGGCGGAACGCCTCCCGCACAGGGGTGCGGCTGACGCCCATTTCCTCCCCGATGGCCATCTCTTTCAGTTCTTCATGCTCCGCATATTTCCCGCTCAGGATATCCTCGCGCAGTCTGTGGAACACCCGTCCCCGCAGGGAATATTTATCCGTGACCTCCTGCTTAACGTCAAAATTGCTCATGCTTCCTCACATTCCGCCGCTGCCGCGGCCAAAACCGGTGAGACGTTCGGGAAAAACCGGCCAGCCCCTACAGTGTGATACCCTTTTCCTCACAGACACGGTTCACACAGGCAACGATCTCCTCGTCGGTCATGACGGTGACACGGCCGCCGGCATATTCTTCATCTACCCACTTCTTGATCTCTTTCACCAGGTCGGAATTCTTGTCTACCTGTTTTTCGTCCCGCAGATGATAATAGGTGTTCAGCCAGTGGGCAATGCCCGCAAGGCCCGAGGTATTGGATACGGCGCAGAGCACAGGACGGTTCAGGAATTTCTCCGTGTCGAAGATATTGTAGATCTCCTCATTCTTCAAAAGCCCGTCCGCGTGGATCCCGGCCCTCGTCACATTGAAATTCTTCCCCACAAAGGGCGTCCTGGGCGGAATCTGATAACCGATCTCCTTTTCGTAATACTCGGCCAGCTCGGTGATCACCGTGGTGTCCATGCCGTTCAAGTCGCCCTTAAGCTGGGCATATTCAAACACCATGGCCTCCAGGGGCGTATTCCCGGTGCGCTCCCCGATGCCGAACAGGGAGGTATTGATGCCGGAACAGCCGTACAGCCATGCCGTGGTGGAATTGCTCACTGCCTTGTAAAAGTCATTGTGCCCGTGCCACTCGATCAGCTCGTGGGGCACGCCGGCGTGGGTATGGATCGCATAGATGATGCCCTGGACGCTCCTTGGGATCACGGCGCCGGGGAAGTTCACTCCGTAGCCCATAGTGTCGCAGGCCCGGACCTTGATGGGAATCTTGTACTCCTCCATCAGCTTCATCAGCTCCAGACAGAAAGGCACCACATAGCCATAAATGTCCGCTCTGGTGATATCCTCCAGATGGCAGCGGGGGCTGATGCCCTCCTCCAGACAGTCCCGGATCACGCTCAGATAGTGGTCCATCGCCTGGCGCCTGGTCATCTTCAGCTTCAGGAAAATGTGATAATCGGAGCAGCTCACCAGGATCCCCGTCTCTTTCATGCCGATCTCTTTCACCAGCTTGAAGTCCTCCTTGCTGGCCCGGATCCAGCTGGTGACCTCGGGGAAGTCGTACCCTCTTTCCATGCACTTATACACGGCATCCCTGTCCTTTTTGCTGTACAGGAAAAACTCGCTGGCCCGGATCATGCCGTTAGGGCCGCCCAGCCTGTGCAGATAGTCAAAGATCGTGACGATCTGCTCTGTGGTATAGGGAGCCCTGGACTGCTGGCCGTCCCGGAACGTAGTATCCGTGATCCAGATCTCCTTTGGCATATTATGGGGGACGATCCTGTCGTTAAAAGGGATCTTGGGAATCTCCGAATACGGAAACATATTCCGGAACACATTGGGCTTCTCTACATCGTCCAGTATGTACATATGCTCTTCGATCTGCAGCAGATTGTTCTTTGCATTCAATGTGACAGGACGATTCTGAAAGGTCTCATTCTCATTCATGGCAATTCAACTCCTTCTATGATCCATGAGTAGTCCATAAATTGTTTGGCTCGTATAATTGTATACAATCATACGAGCCATGTCAATACTTTTTCT